>JAJPYH010000051.1:0-317 GCA_021205045.1 Lachnospiraceae bacterium
AACCACAGTGTTTTGATTTTTTATTAGTCAGTTCCCCACCCCGTGAAAAGTAACGACGGGCCTTATTTTTTTTGAAAACGCACATAAAAGCTGTTTACTTTTCTTCAAAAACTGGTATAATATAAACAGGAAGGGGCGCTGGACGGTCCTGCGTGCCAGTGGCACGCGTTTAGGACCGACCGGAGCGGAGCGTAGACACAAAAGATAGAACTGACGGAGGAGGAATTTTATCTGGCGGAGGAGTATGTTGCCAGATATACAAAACCGTCTTTGGTCGACTGTATTGCGCTTGCGGTGGCGCAGACAAGGTGAGTTAC
>JAJPYH010000051.1:327-9605 GCA_021205045.1 Lachnospiraceae bacterium
GTTCCCCACCCCGTGAAAAGTAACTATTATTGTTTGACAAATTTCCCGATGCCGCCTTAATTTCATGGGTAATATGTCGATGTCTCCGGCTTACATGGTGATGCTGGCCCAAAGGTTATCCACCAGTGCTCCGATAATATTGTACTGGTACAGGGTGTAAAGCACTGTATTCTCACGGATCATCACCCGCAGGTAGCTCCCTGCCAGTCCCATGTCCAGGTTGACCAGCGCATAACACAAAATCCAGTACATCACGATAGCCTCCAGAAGACCGAATACCACGCCGCAGAGCTGATTGACCGTGCTTACCACCGGCAGTGACGACACCACCTTTGCCGAGAAAAACAGAAGCTTCAATACACTATGTACAACAGCCACAATCCCGATCAGTACCACACACACAATTACTTCAAAGAAATTGCTCTGCGCATAGCCCTGCAGTGCATTGACCGCCAGAAAGCCTATCATCGCCGCAAAAATCAGACCCACCATGGAGATCAGCTCTTTCACCATACCGCGCTTAAAGCCTGTTACCGCCCTCCATATTGCCACCAAAATTAAAGCTGCCAGCAAAATATTCATCACTCACTCCAATTCCACTACTTTAAATTCATCTTCCAACAGTACATTATATCTGTATTTCTTTGATGTGGGAGACATGAAAAGAACCGTTCCCCCCAGATTTCCGCTATAGCGCTCCTTGCCGTCTGTAGTCAGCACCAGACATTCTGTGTCGTTATATATGGTAATAACGCCGGCATCCATCTGAATATCCGAATAGTCCAGGTCAAAAGAGGTCTCCAGAATTCTGGAACCGTCCGCGTCATACAGCCGCAGCAGATATTTGCCTTCGCTGCTGGTGCCGTCAAAGACCAGACCCACACAGTCATCACCCCAGTAAACTGCGTTGATATCCTCATTTACCAGGTTCACCTGACTGACCAGCGGCTTCTCGCTTCCCTCATAGAAAATGATACTGCCATCAGACACAGCCACAGCCACAGAGTTACTCAGGAATTCGATACGGGCAACAATCTCGTCATAATTGTAACCGCTGACAAAATTGTCCGAGTAATTCTGCCCAACCTCGCCCAGATTATAAAAGGATACCGTGCTGCTCACTGTTCCCACATCCAGATACAGATAGGAAATAGCCAGAAGCTTTCCGTTGGGGGACAGCGCCAGATCAATGGGGTAACCACTCTGCTCCATGGTCGTGCGTGCGTGAACGATTTCCGTGCCGTCCACCGAATATATGTAAACCCAATAGACGTCCCCATCATCCAGAACAACTCCCACCGTACCCTGCTCCGATACACAAAGAGTGCGAATCTGATATCCGGTCGTAATCTCTCCCTGGAGCCCTTCCTCATTAACCACATATACGGTATTTTCTCCGTAATCCGCTATGGCGGCGAAGCTTCCGGACACATCTATGCAGATATCCTGTATCTGAAAGGAAATGTCCCAGACCGTCTTACCATTGGAGTTCATACAGCGCATCCCGTCTCCGCTGTATATGATAATGCTGTCTCCCAGACGTCTGGCCTGGGTATTCTCCGACAGCACTACCTCCGTCGTCCTCACATTCCTGTAACCGCTGTATTTGCGATTCGCCTGCTGGTAAAGAACAATTACAGCCAACACAATCAGAATACATACCAGAATCACCACTGACCGGGGTTGAAATGCAGTTTTCAGTTCATCTTCGTCCGTTCCGTTGTCCTTTTCCACGCCCACTCCTTTGAAACAAGCAAAAAAATAAGCTATACTGCTCTCCAAGAGAACAGTATAGCATAATTTTTGAGGGAAGTAAATCCTACGGCAGCACAATTGTCTGCCCCACCTGAATATTATCCGCATCCTCAATCTGATTGACCTCGCATACCTCCTGCAGCATACTGTCATCTCCATAATGATTCCGCAGGATCGTCAGCAGATTGTCTCCTCTCTGAATCAGATAGGTTTCAGGCTCATCCGATGCCTGTGTCTCCTCAGCAGCCGATGAGGTGCCTGTATCCAGGCTCTCCGCTGCAGAACCATCTCCTGCACCCTCTGCAGATGCGGTTTCTGCTGTGGAAACCTGTTCCGTATTGCTCTGCCCCTGTGCTGCAGCCTCCGGATTTTGCTGCTCATCTGCCTCCGCAGTCTCTGCCATCGTCTCCAGATCAGGAATTTCCGCCACATCCATGTCGGTAAGCGTCAATGGCGTTTCCTGCGTAGTCAGTTCTTCCGACGCATTCCCGTTTTCTTCCTCCTGTGATGCCGTTTCCTCCAGGGAAGAGGCTCCCTCCTCCGGCGTCTGTGCATTTACCTCCTGCGTTCCTTCCTCTTCCGATCTCAGAATACTGGTCTGGAAAATCAGATCCGTTATGTATGAACCCACATCCGGCACATGAAAATCCTGAGGCAGATAAGTTCTGACGCCATACACCACTCCGGCGGCCGCAAGCATGGCCGCTGCTGCCATCCCAAATCTGCTCCTTTTGGGCCGTTCCACAGACCTCATCCCCCGCACAGGTTCAGCACCTTTCCTGTTTTTCGCCGATTTTGACTGCTTTTGTATCTGTTTGCGGTATTTTCCTCCCTGTTTGGCCTCTTCCGTTTCCCGTGCCTTTTCTTTTTCCCGGGGACGCCCTTTTTCTCTCTCAGCCTCCTCAACAGCCGCCTGTTTTTTCTGATCCATATCGGCCTTTTTGGCAATGACCGGGTCCACATCCGGCTCCCTCTCCTCCTGCTCCCGTTGCATCATAAACGCCAGCATGGCCTCATTCCGATCATAGAAAATAAAATAACCATCCTGAGTAATCGCCTTGCTTCCATACCCCAGCCAATACAGATTCTGACTGACAGTGTCCGTACCCACAATCAGCCCCACCAGCTTATAATCCGGGAAAGAGGCCTGCCTGATTTTTTCCGCCTCCTCTTTCTGAATCATGGAAAGAGAATCCGTCCTCGCCTTGCCCAAACCCAGCAGGGCTGCACCGAATACCATCGCGTATTCCACCGTTTTTTCCTTTTGCAGACAGCCATACAGCGCAATCTGCTTTTTCTCCTGAGGATAATCCTTGTCCAACTGCCTGAGATAAGAAATGCAATAGTCCTCCAGATACATTTTCTTATGGGCAGACACGGTACCTACCTGAGTCGTGTGTTTTGGTATTTCCATGGTAATGTCCTCCTTTTTGGAGTCACTATACCACGCCCAATTAAAAAAATATGTCAAAAGCGTTCCCGATATACCCGGTTTTGGACGACAAAAATCGCCCCATGCTTTTCAAACACGGAGCGAACAACCCCATTTAATATCTGACACGGAAGCTTTTCTCATCTATGACCGCTATATCCGTCTCCTCCACGTGCTCGATTCTCATCCACACGCTGGAAAGCTGCACTCTTTTGATATAAGTATCCACCAGTTCCTTCGGCCCCTGGATCTCCAGTTCTACTGTCTCATCCTCACGATTGCGCACCCAGCCGGTCAGGCCATACTTCTCAGCCACCCGGGCAGCCGTATAACGAAACCCTACTCCCTGAACTCTTCCTGATACCACAAAATGCTTCCGTATCATCATAATTCGGTTCTGCCCTCCAATGCACGCAGTAGTGTAACCTCATCAATATATTCCAGGTCGCCTCCCACAGGTACGCCACTGGCAATTCGGGTCACCTTAATGCCCGCCTGTTTTACCTGCTTGCTGATGTACATGGCTGTGGTTTCCCCCTCCAGACTGGAGTTGGTGGCGATGATCAGCTCATCCACATCCTTCTGCAGTCTCTGAAAAAGCTCCTTTAAGCGGATGTCCGAGGGTTTGATCCCCATCATGGGAGAAATAGCGCCGTGCAGCACATGATAAACCCCCTCGTACTTTCCCGTTCTTTCATACGCAGCCAGATCCCTCGGGTTCTCCACCACCATGATGGTCTTATGATCCCGCTTCGGGTTGGCACAGATAGGACAAAGCTCCTGATCTGTCAAAGTACAGCATTCCCTGCAGTAATGGACATGTTCCCTGGCGTCTGTCATAGATCTGGCCAGACTCTCTACCCGCTCTTTTGGCATATACATAATGTGAAAAGCCAGTCGCTGAGCAGTCTTACTGCCGATACCCGGCAGCGAGGAAAGCTCCTGTATTAACTTGTCCATATAACCGCTGAACACTTCCATTTAAAACCCGTATCCTCCCATACCGCCGGTCATCTTACCCATCAGGGCTTCACTGTCCTCATCCACCTTCTTCATGGCTTCATTGACCGCCGCCAGAATCAGATCCTGCAGCATTTCCACATCATCCGGATCCACTGCTTCCTGAGAGATTTTCAGACCGGTCAGTTCCTTTTTGCCGGTAACAGTCACCTCCACCGCTCCGCCTCCGCTGGTGGTCGTATAGGTTTTGGATTCCAGCTCCTTTTGAGCCTCCTCCACCTGGCGCTGCATGCGCTGCGCCTGCTTCATCAGATTATTCATATTGCCGGGCATGCTCATACCACCCGGATAGCCTCCTCGTTTTGCCATTTTTCCTTCCTTTCTGTCAAAGCAATCTCTCAGCGGTCTGTTTCCCGGGGCTTTTGCCCTGCCCGTTTGCCCGCTTTCATTTCACCTTTCATTCTTCGTCCGATTTCCAGTCAGCCACGCCGCTTTTACTCTTCCTCAGTCAGATCCATCCGGATAAACTCCGAAATGTCCGGATAACTCTGTTCAAATTCCCTCTCATTTTTCACAGGCACCACCACTACCGGGATATGCTTTCCCACGGTCTGTTCCAGAATATCCTCCAGTGCCGTCACATGCTCGGGATATTTCATAAAATAATCGCTGTCATATCCGTCCGGAATCCCGATGATAAGCTCCCCGGCTTCCGATACCGACAGCTGAGCCGCTTTCAGGCTGGTCTTCATCAGCCCCTCCGTATTCTGACGGATGGCCGGGAACCGGCGAATGACCTCCTTCACTTCTTCCGGTGTAGCTGCGGGAATGGGCGGCCTTGCTGCCTTCGTCTGTCTCTCCCGACCATTCTCCTGCATGGAAACCGCTTCATAGCCCTCCGCGGTGCCCTGTACTACAATCCCCTGTTCCAGTTTTTCTTCCACGCAGCGCACCCGGTCTGAAAGCGCATCCGTGTCAATCTCCATCTGCGGCTTGCACAGTTTAATCAGCGCGATCTCCACTAATACCCTCTTATTGGCGGAATAGCGAAGCTGCCCCGGCAGTTCGGACAATACCCGGATATACCGAAGCAGACGATCCACATCCAGCGCCCGGGCCTCCTCCCGGAGCCTGACCAGATTATCCCCGGACACCTCCATGATGTCCTCCATGGCTCGTAACTCCGCTCCATCCCCATCGGACATGGAGGTTTTCAGCAGCAGAAGATTGCGCAGATACCAGGTCAGATCCAGCACAAACTGGGACAATTCTCTCCCCTGCACCACCACATCCTCCAGCAACTCAATGGCTTTTACCACATTCCCGGCCAGAATGGCTCTCACCAGTTCAGAGAACACGCCCGTATCCACCGCTCCCAGCACATCCAATACCTTGTCAAAGGTCAGCTCCTCATCCATGTGAAAGGCGATACACTGATCCAGAAGGCTTAGGCCATCCCGCAGAGAACCGTCAGCGGTCTTCGCCAGATAGCGCAGCGCCTTCTCCTCGATAACCACGCCCTCCGCATCGGTAACCTCTTTCAGCCGTCCCGCCAGCGTATCAATGGATATTCTGCGGAAATCATACCGCTGGCACCGGGACAGGATCGTGATGGGAATCCTGTGCACTTCCGTGGTAGCCAGAATGAAGATCGCGTAAGAAGGCGGCTCCTCCAGCGTCTTCAGCAGTGCGTTGAAGGCGCCCGGGGAGAGCATGTGCACCTCATCAATAATGTAGACCTTATACTTTCCCTCGGCCGGGGAGTAACTCACCTCATCGATGATCTCCCGGATATTGTCCACACCATTATTGGACGCAGCGTCAATCTCCACCACATTCATACTGGTGCCCGCCCCAATAGATCGGCAGGAAGGGCATTCGCCGCAGGGACTGCCGTTTACGGGTGCCTCACAGTTGACCGCTTTGGCAAAAATCTTGGCCACAGAGGTTTTGCCCGTTCCTCTCGTTCCCGTAAAAAGATACGCATGACCGATTCTGTCCGCTTTGATCTGATTTTGCAGGGTAGTCACGATGTGCTCCTGCCCCCGGACCTCCTCAAAGGCAGCCGGGCGGAATTTTCTGTATAATGCGGTGTATGCCATGCTTTTCCTTTCCAATAAACCTCTCAATCATGGCATAGACGCGGGAATCTTTCCTCATTCCTCAATCAATCCACGATCCGTCCAAAATCATACCGTCAGACTTCCTGTGCCTTCCATGACAACCGCCGGGCTTTTGACCCGGCGGTCCTGTTGTTTTCTGCTGCTGACGCTGCAGTATCCCTTCTGCCTTTTATCAATCTCCGAAGGAAATTCCCAGCATCTTCGCCTCCTGAATGATCGTAGCATCCGGAGACAGATACTTCAGCTTACCCGCCACATCCTCTAAGGATACGCGCACAATCTCTCTGTCCTTGTAACCCACCATAAAGCCGAACTGCCTGTCCAGAATCAGCTTGCCTGCTTCCGCGCCCAGACGACTGGCAAATACACGGTCATAGGGGCAGGGGCTGCCGCCGCGCTGTACATGACCCGGAACAGTCACTCTTACTTCACGGCCTGTCTTTTCCTGAATCTTGGCTGCAACTTCATAAGAGACGGACGGATAAGGATAATTCTCCATCTTCTTCTTCATTTCCTTCTTGGACAGTTTGGCATCCTCCCTGGAAATCGCGCCTTCCGCCACCGCGATGATGGTAAAGCGACTGCCGTTTTTGTCTCTCTCCTCGATCTTTTTGCATACCTTATTCAGATCATAAGGAATCTCAGGCAAAAGGATGATGTCCGCGCCGCCTGCCATTCCGGCGTTCAGCGTCAGCCATCCTACCTTGTGGCCCATAACCTCCACAATAAATACCCGGCCATGAGAAGCAGCTGTCGTGTGGATGCAGTCGATGGCATTCGTAGCAATGTCCACTGCCGACTGGAAGCCGAAGGTCATGTCCGTGCCCCACAGATCATTGTCAATGGTCTTGGGCAGAGTAATGATATTCAGTCCCTTCTCCCTCAGCAGATTGGCGGTCTTATGAGTACCGTTGCCGCCCAGGATCACCAGGCAGTCCAGCTGAAGCTTGTAATAATTCTGCAGCATGGCCTCTACCTTATTTAACCCATTGGCATCCGGCTTCTCAATCTCCTTAAACGGCGTTCTGGAGGTGCCCAGCATGGTGCCGCCCTCTGTCAGAATGCCGGAAAAGTCCTTGCCGGTCAGCATCTTGAATCTGCTGTAAATCAATCCCTGATATCCGTCCAGGAACCCGTAAATCTCCAGCGGTTCATCGCTCATGTTTAAAAGCGTCTTCACTACACCTCTCATTGCGGCATTCAGCGCCTGGCAGTCGCCGCCGCTTGTCAGCATGCCTACTCTCAGCATAACTCTACCTCCCAAAAATGATTTTCGCGGCCCCTCATCGCGTTTTTCGCAATTTTGTAATTTACATGCCAATCGCCGTAACCCCCGCGGCATGCCGGACATCAGCGGCCGGGGTGCCGATATCCTTCGTGCTATTTAATAATCTAGCACATTTTTTGACCATTTACAATGACTTCTTTCCATGCTCACGGTTCGATTTTATAATGATAATGATTCACAGTCTTTTTCTCACAGATGAATAGTGAAAATTATCTTGCATTTACTTTTTCTTTCTGCTACATTTTTCTCAGACAATCATAAGTCTGCGTATCCGACAGACATCGGATCGGAGCTGCTTCACATGATTCAAGTGACAAAAGGAAATAATGCGCGGATTTTCCGTACACGGTGCTGCTGATATGATGCAAAACACAACCCTGACGCCCGATGAACAATTTATGAAAGAAGCCATCCGGCAGGCCGGGAAGGCCGCTGCCTTAGACGAAGTCCCCATCGGCTGCGTCATCACCCTGCAGGACAAAATCATCGCCAGAGGCTATAACCGCCGCAACACTGATAAAAGCGTTCTGGCCCACGCGGAAATCGCCGCCATCAGAAAAGCTGCAAAAGTCGTCGGCGACTGGAGGCTGGAGGAATGCACCCTGTATGTGACTCTGGAGCCCTGCCAGATGTGTGCGGGAGCCATCGTGCAGGCCAGGATTCCAAGAGTCGTCATCGGCGCCATGAACGCCAAGGCGGGCTGCGCCGGTTCTGTCTACAATCTGCTGCAGGAACCACGGTTTAATCACCAGGTTGATATCACTTACGGAGTGTTGCAGATGCAATGCAGCGAAATGCTGACAAATTTCTTTATTGATCTGCGGCAACGCAAAAAAGCCGGTACTGCTCTTTCAACAGGAGGAAAAACATTATGACAAGAATTTACTGGGCCGGAGATTCCACCGTACAATACAACGACATCACCACCTATCCCTACGCGGGCATTGGCCAGGCCATGCATCTGTTTTTAAAGCCCGGCGTAGAGGTAATCAACCGGGCCAGAAACGGCCGCAGCACCAAAAGCTTCATGGAAGAAGGACGCCTTTCCCTGATTGACGCCACCATCTCCGAAGGCGATTTCTTTTTCATTCAGTTCGGTCATAACGATGAGAAGATCAACGACCCCTCCCGCTACACTGAGCCCTACTCTACCTTCAAAGAAAACCTGAAAATCTATATCGACGTAGCCCGCAATAAAGGCGCATATCCTGTGCTCATCACTCCGCTGGAGCGCCGCTTCTTCCAGGAGGACGGCAGACTGACTCCGGGAGAGCATGGCGATTATGTGGCAGGCATGAAACAGACCGCGGCGGAAGAGAATGTCCCTCTGATCGACTTAAACGCCATGAGCCGGGCGGAAATGGAAAAAGCCGGGCCGGAAGGCACCAAAAGATGGTTTGCCTATGTACCCGCCGGAATCTATCCCTTCTTCCCCGATGGCAAGGAGGATAACAGCCACTTACAGTACGCCGGAGCCGTGGTATTTGCAGGCTGCATCGCCAGGGGTTTAAAAGCTCTGGGCGGCGTCTACGCTGATTTGCTGGTAGACTGGGGAGAGGATCCTTCCCGGAAGTGGGAAGCGGAGGCTGTATTTCTGAATGACAGCAATCATTGAGCCGTCTCCGCAAAAAAACGCGTACATTGAGCCGTCTCCGCAAAAAACCACATGTCAAGCATTTTTGAAAATGTCCCGAAAAATCTTTAACATTAGCCCCGACTG
>JAJPYH010000310.1:0-2666 GCA_021205045.1 Lachnospiraceae bacterium
TCGTTGCGGTTGCTAAGCGCCGGTGGCGCTTGTTCAGCAACGACCGGAGCGAAGCAAAGACCCCCAAGGTCATAAATGCGAATGCACACCCGCAGGGCGTACCTTGTGTAAGCATTCGATTTCTGACCTTTCGTCCCTTGTATCATCCCATTACTGAAAAATAAAAACATATCCGCTGACACGGATACCGCTATAAAAGTCAATTGCTTCGCAACGGCTGACTGTACTCCCCTACTATAATGCCGATTTTTTCTCAGGTCAATAAATTTTCCCTAAAATTTCGCTTATGACGTATCCGTCATGTGGATAACTTCCGTTTTTGCCCCGTTTTTTTGTGTCAGGTGAGGAAGACGCAAGTGAATTTTTCCACACTGTCCACAAAGTTATCCACATCATTTTCTGAAAACTTTTTCGTCGCTTTTCCATGACATTTATGTCAGCCTCAGGCAACACACCTGAAAGCATCTTCATTCGCATGCTGATTATCAGTTGCTGAATTCCATAAAAACATGTATAATATCTACGAATAAAACCGCCGAAAGCTTTTCCGGCGGCCGCATCTTTTGACACAGTCCTTTATCGCCGGCTGCCTGCCGACGCAGCTGACGATAAACAACATTATGAAAGAATGAGGTATCAAAGCATGAAAAGAATTTCCACTTCCAACGCACCGGCCGCCATCGGCCCATATTCCCAGGCTTATATTACCGGCAGCCTTCTGTTCACCTCCGGCCAGATCGCCCTTGACCCCGTCACCGGCGCCGTGGTGGGCGACACCATCAAAGAGCAGACAGAGCAGGTCATGAAAAATCTGGGCGCCCTCCTTGACGCTGCGGGCAGTTCCTACAATCAGACAGTCAAGACCACCTGTTTCCTGGCGGATATGAATGATTTTGCAGCTTTTAATGAAATCTATGGCAAATATTTCACCGAAAAGCCGGCCCGCTCCTGCGTGGCAGTTAAGACGCTTCCGAAAAATGTTCTCTGCGAGGTAGAGCTGATCGCGGAAGTGTAGCAGCTTTCCGCGAGGCAGGGCCACATTTACTGAGGCATTGCATCTTCCTGCGAGGCAAAACCGACCGCGGAGATTCAGCATCTTTCTGTGTGGCATGGTTAATCGCAGAAGTAGAGCATCTTCCTGTATGACATAACCGATCGCAGAGGTAGAGCATCTTTCTGTGTGACATGGCTAATCGCAGAGGCAGGTATCCTGTGAGGGCGGCAGAATGATCTTATCATAAGCCAGCCTCGGCTCTCCCCGGAGCGTGACTTCTCCGCAAAGGACAAAGCCGTTCTTTTCCAGCACATGCTGCATGCGCTTATTTTCATGGTGGGTATCCATACGCACATTGCCAAAGCCCTGTGCGAGAATGAATTCCTCCGCCAGCTCAAACATGGCCTTTGACAGTCCCAATCCCCGATATTGCCTGTCAAAGGCCACTCTGTGAATGACAGCGTAGGGTTCCTTCGTCCTCCACGCTCCCCTGATCACATCGTAGGCAGGCTCCCCGTCAAAGCCAATGTAAAGGTATGCCGCGATATTCCCGTCAGCCTTCAGCACAAAGCCATTTTCAGAGAGGATATCCGCCCTGACGGAATCTATATTCGGATAATTGTCCGCCCACTGGACAAAACCCTGCTCCCTCTGAAAATCCCGGCCGCCGCTCAGAATGTCCATGCAGGCCTGCGCATCCATAAGTCCAGCTTTCTCAAGTATTATTTCCATCCCAGAACTCCTTCAGCTTTTTCTGCACGGTATTCAGGCTCACCGCCTGATAATTGTCCCACTCCCGGGGGAAAATGCCCCGGTACTGCCCCTGCAGAAATCGTTCGTCCAGCAGCACCACCACGCCCACATCCTCTTTGGTGCGGATCACACGCCCGGCGGCCTGCATCACCTTATTCATGCCCGGATACCGATAGGCATAGTCAAAGCCGTTCTCTCCCTTTTGATCAAAATAACGGCGCAGCAGCTCCTTTTCCTGACCGATCTGAGGCAGCCCTGTACCGATAATGACGGCTCCGATCAGGCTTTCCCCCGCAAGGTCAATCCCCTCGGAAAAAATCCCTCCCAGGACGCAGAAGGCCAGAAGAGCTTTCCTCGTCCGTGTCAAATTCTGAGTTTCATTATTTCCGACTGATTGACACGGCGCTTCTATCCGCATCTTCAAAGAAGCCTGTTCCAGACCGTTTTCGCCTGTCTGACACGGCGCTTTCCCCTGCGTTTCCACAGAATTCCGTATCTCGCCTATACTGCGGAACCTGTCCAGAAAGCCGCTCCTCTCTTCCTCTGTCATGTGCTCACTCTGCAAAATGCAGGAGATTCCTTCATTTCCTCCGAACAATTCCTCATAAACATGAAATATTTCCTGCATATAGGTATAGGAAGGGCAGAAAACCATATAATTTCCCGGCCTGGCCGCCACCGTCCGATAAATGTAGTCAGCAATCTTTTCATATTCCCCGCGATTGCGCCGGGTATATTTGCTGGTCACATCCCTGGCCACAAGCAGCGCCCTTTTTTCATGAGAAAAACAGCTCTCCGCATAGACCTCATAATCCTCCCTCGTTCCCCCCCCCCGGAGGGGCATATAAATCTGACTGGGCTGTAAGGGGGGGGCTAAGATATTGGTGGGCCGGGAGGGGTCGAGGCGCTCGCTTATTTT
>JAJPYH010000310.1:2676-9557 GCA_021205045.1 Lachnospiraceae bacterium
CCAAAAACCCCTCCCCGCATCGCCCTCAAAATCCTCCATGTTGCCCCCCCCAGCAGCTCCTTATAATACTGAATCGGCAGAAAGGTGGCGGAAAACAAAATGGTGCTGCGGCAGCGTTCCATGCACTCTCTTAAGTTTGTCGAAGGATCCACGTTGAAAAGCTTCAGCCAGAACTCCCCATTCTCCCGGTTTTCCCCGTAAATCACATATTTTTCATCGAGAAGCTGATAAATCAGTTCAAAATGACTCAGCTCAAAATAAAAGTCCAGAAGCTCCTGAGGCATGGGGCGTCTGTCCCGGTCGGCCAGCCAGCCGTCCAGCTCCTCCAACACCTTTTCCACCGCCTGATAAACCTCCTCCGCATCCTCAAACACGGTCAGCCCGGCGCCGCTGCTTTGCTTTTTCAATGCCAGCATCGCCTTATTCAGCCGGCTCAGGTACTTTTCCAGAGAAGAGTCTATTTCTTTTGCCAGAGGCTCGGATCGGGACAGAAGACTTCCTTTCCCCCGGCTTCCCGCAGAACCCGAATCACTCTCCCCCACCGGCTGTCCTGTAACAGTCGGACTGCTCTCCTTCACCAGCCGCCTGGCCAACAGCACCTGCTCCTTCACCAGCACCGCGCTGTACATATCTCTGGCACGATCCAGCAGATTGTGAGCCTCATCCACCAGCAGGATATATTCCCCCCTGTTGGCACCGGCTCCAAAAAATCTCTGCAGGTACACATGAGGATCGAACACGTAATTGTAATCTCCGATCACTGCATCGGAAAAATCCGTCAGATCCAGACTCAGTTCATGAGGACAGACCTGATACCGTCTGGCATACTCCAGAATCCCTTCCCTGTGAAAATATTCCTCATGTGTAATCAGGTCATACAGACAGGCGTTCACCCGGTCAAAATGCCCCCTGGCGTAAGGACAGGCTCCGGGGTTGCAGTCGCAGACCTCGTTGAGGCAAATCTTCTCTCTGGCGGTCAGCATCACATCCTTAAACCGCAGACCTTTCTCCCGCAGCAGCTGAAGCGTATCCGCCGCCACCGTCGCTGTGATCGTTTTCCCCGTGACATAAAAAATCCTGTCCGCCAGTCTCTGTCCTACCGCCTTGATCGCAGGATAAAGCACAGCCAGAGTCTTCCCCGTACCCGTGGGAGTCTCCAGAAAAAGCTTTTTTTCATGAAAGATCGTTCGATATACACAGGACGCCAGCTCCTTCTGCCCTTCTCTGTAGTCATAAGGAAAAGGTACTTCCAGAACGGAAGGGAGCTTACATTCTTCCCAGTCATACATATAGTCCGTCCATCGCTGGTATTCCTTCATGGTCTCCATGAACCACTCCGTAATCTCCCTGCGGCTGAAGGTCTGATGAAAATACCTTGCCTCCCTGGAGCCCCGCTGAATATATGTCATACGCACTCCCACGCGCTCCAGCTCATTCCGCTCGGTAATCATGTAGGCATAGCACATGGCCTGAGCCAGATGCACCTTCTCCGGCTCCCGGATATGGGCCACATTTCGATAGGTACTCTTGATCTCATCCACATAGGTCAGCGGCTCCGGCTCCTTTATAATGCCATACTCAGGAGAGAGCAGGGGAAATTGCTCAAAATCGCTCTGCCATTCCTTCGGCACATAATCTGTAATGATCCCGTCCGCCCGGCCCTCCAAATATATGTCATACCTTCCCGTATCATATCTGTATTTAAAGCTGACCTCCGCCTGGTATGAAGTTTCTTCCTTCGCCTGCAGCATACGATGGATGCGGCCGCCTTCCTGCATGGCCTGTTCAGCGCTGCCCCGGCCCCGGTTGTCCAGGTCTCCGGAGCGAAACACAAATTCCACCATATTTCGGACAGATGTACGAATCTCTCTCATAGAAGCCTCACAAGTTTTACTTCAGTTCAGGCAGCCCGGAATTTGAAAATTCACGGCCGTTCTTTCTGTCTGCGCTTTTCCCGAACCTCTGTTCTATCTTACCATAATCCATACAATTCTAACAACCCCCTGAGAAATATTTCTTATAGCAGATTCCTTTATTCAAATCTTTCCTGAACTTTTATGCACACCCGCAGGGTGTATCGTGTGCAGACATACCATGAAGTCAGACTTTTGACATCGGAAGCAAAATTTATCATTCATTTTTCGCAACAAAAAGAGAACAGGATTCCTCCCGTCCTCTTTTTGTTCATTATCGTCTTACTGTGAAAACAGTGCTGCTGTTCAATGCCGCAAAATGGCTTACTTTACATTGAAAGCTGCCTTGCCCGGATATACGGCTGCCGCACCCAGCTGCTCCTCGATGCGGAGTAACTGATTGTACTTGGCAACACGCTCGCTCCTGCTGGGAGCGCCGGTCTTGATCTGGCAGGTATTCAGAGCAACCGCCAGGTCAGCGATGGTGGTATCCTCGGTCTCGCCGGAACGATGAGAGGTTACCGCAGTGTAGCCGGCCTTGTGAGCCATCTTGATGGCCTCCAGGGTCTCGGATACGGAACCGATCTGATTGAGCTTGATCAGGATGGCGTTGCCGCAGCCTAAGCTGATACCCTTGCTCAGTCTCTCAGTGTTGGTCACGAACAGGTCGTCGCCTACCAGCTGAACTCTGTCGCCCAGCTTGGCGGTCAGCTTCTGCCAGCCTTCCCAGTCCTCTTCATCCAGAGCATCCTCGATGGAGATGATCGGATACTTGTCCACCAGGCTCTCCCAATGAGCGATCAGCTCATCAGAGGTGTAGTGTGTGCCGGCCTTGGGCAGGATATACTCGCCCTTCTTCTCACCCTTCCACTCACTGGAAGCAGCGTCCATGGCAATCATGAAGTCCTTGCCGGGCTCATAGCCGGCCTTCTTCACTGCCTCAAGAATGGTCTCGATGGTCTCCTCATCACTGGACAGGTTGGGTGCGAAGCCTCCCTCGTCGCCAACGGAGGTAGCAAGTCCTCTGGACTTTAAGATGGAAGCCAGAGCATGGAAGACCTCTGCGCACCAGCGAAGCGCTTCCTTGAAGCTGGGAGCGCCCACAGGCATGATCATGAATTCCTGAGTATCCACAGTGTTGGTAGCGTGTGCGCCGCCGTTTAAGATGTTCATCATCGGAACCGGAAGACGGTTTGCGTTAGCGCCGCCCAGGAAACGATACAGCGGAATGTCCAGGGAAAGAGCTGCTGCTCTTGCTGCCGCGATGGATACCGCCAGGATGGCGTTGGCGCCCAGATTGGACTTGTCCTTGGTGCCGTCCGCATCGATCATAGCCTTGTCCACTGCGTAGGTGTCGGAAGCGTCCAGACCAAGAACCGCGTCTCTGATGGTGGTGTTGATATTCTCAACCGCCTTGGTCACGCCCTTGCCCAGGTATCTGCTCTTGTCGCCGTCGCGAAGCTCCAGTGCCTCAAACTCGCCGGTGGAAGCACCGCTGGGTGCTGTGCCTCTGCCTACGGTGCCGTCAGCCAGGGTTACCTCAGCCTCTACTGTCGGATTTCCTCTGGAATCCAAAATCTCTCTGCCGATTACGTCTACAATTTCCATGTAGTCCACAATAATATTCCTTCCTTTCTTTTTACGAAAATCCTGAGCGGATTTCCGCATGTCTTTTGCGGAGAAACGCCGTCTCCCCACAATCTTTTTTCATGTTAGCATAGACCCGTTTGGATGTCAAGAAACTGCTCCCGGATTTTCCCAAATTTTGCTTTTCCTCCGCTCTTTCCCGCCGCTTTTTTCAGGTATAGTGTCAGCGAATATACAACGGGTATCACAGCCGCCAGAATTCACTTTGCAGTTATCTCACAAGGATGTTATGCTCACGCAAACAAAATATCTATGCCGCCGCATTTTCATTAATAGAAACAATTGCCTGCCTGACTTTTGTCCAGATTGATGTATCAGCAAAGATTTCCGCCACACTGCCCTGATCCGTAAACGGAGTTTCCTGCAGCACTGACATATCCTTCATCAGCCCGTTTTGAATCACATATTCAGTGACCTGATTGACAAAATAAATCTGGCGGCTGTCCAGATTCACTCCTTCCAGATATTTCGCAAAGGCCGCCTTGGCTGCGTTCATATCCAGTCCCACAATCTCACGGACAAACTCTCCCAATAGCTTAGAACCACACGCTGCCTCGTATTCCTGTCTGGTTCCCACCTCACTCCAGAGAATATTCTCCAGAACCTTTACATCTGCCTCTGTCAGCGGTTGATTGGTTCGCAGCTTCACAATTGTCTCATTATCCTGATGGTGCCGTAGATAGTATTCCGCCTTTTCTCTGTAATTAGCCAAAACGTCATTTTCCAGTTCTGATTCATTCCAGGTAATTTCCAGAACCTCATCGTTAAAATCCGTATCATAGCGCCGCTTTTCTATCGGAACATATTTCATCAGGCTGCGCAGATTTTCACGAATATTCTCCATCTCATCAATTCCGGCTCTGTCCAGATAATCAGTGTACAGAACGCTGCGAATCAGTTCATGCTGCATCATAATTTCCGGAATGTTTGCCACATCCGCCATATCTCTTACTTTTTTCAGAAGGTCTTTTCTTGCCCTTCCATATCTTTTCCCGGTAAGAAGTGCCAGCTCAATTCCGTACATCAGTGCGTCAAATCTCAGTGCGTCCTTGTCATCCGCATCCGGCAGGATCAGGGGCGCCAGCTCCTCCCTGACTGTCAATGTATCCTCATATGTCAGCCTCTCATAGTTCAATTTATCAACATAAACATCCACATACTGTAAATGCTGGTGAACCGCGAAACTTTCACGATTCAGCTCCCGAACCTTTCCGGTCAGACGATCTACCAGCCGGTCTCTGTATGCTCTTAAATGTTCGGTCTGATATTCCAGGCTCTGCAGCTTCCACGCGATCTGAAACTCCAGGCAAAATAAAGCCCCCTGCAAAAGCATTTCATTGGCCGTAGGCTTTCCCTGATTCATACGGAAAAACTCAAAATTTCCGCAAAAATCAAAAATATAAAATTTTGTCTTATCCTCTCCATCCACCAGCCCCGGGCAAAGACGCGTGCCGCGACCGATCATCTGCCAGAATTTGGCTTTTGAGAAAACCTTCTTAAAAAAGACCAGATTTAATATTTCCGGAATATCAATCCCGGTATCCAGCATATCCACAGAAATTGCTATCTGCGGCATCTTCCGCGAATCAGAGAATTCATCTATAGCGCTCTGTGCATAAGTCATATGGTTGTCAATGACTTTCGCAAAATCGGGAAGGTGCGGATATTTTTTATGAAACACTTCCAGAATCTTTTCCGCATGGGAGTGATTTCTGGCAAATATAATGCTCTTTCCCAGCTTCTGTCCATAATCAACCTTCAACCCCTGTGTCATCAAAATGTGCAGAGCTTCCCGGATCGTGTCCTCATTAAAGACCCATTCATTCAGAGCAGAAGATTCTATGGATGGAGGCAGCTCTCCGTTTTCATCCTCAAAGGTATTTTCAAAAACCTCTTTATCCGCTTCAGAAAGATCATCATAAATAATCCCACGCTCAATAAATTTCAGCCTGGTCTCCACACTCATAAAGTCTGCCAGGAAGCCGTCCTTTACTGCCTGTGCCAGATCATAGCCATAGGTTGGCACTCCGTTTTCCAGCTCAAATATCTTATAAGTGTTTTTATCAATTTCATCCTTCGGCGTGGCGGTCAGGCCGATCAGGGGAGCGTCAAAATAGCTGAAAATGTCTTTGTATTTATTATAAATCGACCTGTGAGCCTCATCGCAGATCAGGAGATCAAAATGACCGCAGGTGTACAGCTTTCCCTCCTTATCCCTCACGGTGTCAATACAATTTGCCATGGTCTGATAGGTGGAAAAAACGCAGTGTGCGTCATATTGATCTTTGTCCTCACAGAGATTCACCGTAGATAAATCCTTCAATAAGCTTGTGAAACTTCGTTTCGCCTGAGTCACCAGGGACGTCCTGTCCGCCAGAAACAGAATATTTTTGACCCATCCATATTCCAGCAATATTTTGCACAAAGCAATCACTGTTCTTGTCTTTCCGCTGCCTGTGGCCATCACCAACAGCGCCTTGCGACGGTTTTTCTCATCCAGACTCTGACAAACTGCCTTCACAGCCGCCATCTGATAATACCGCCCGGCAATCTTACTGTCCGCTGCCGTGCTTTTCAGACTGCGGCGCTCTAAATTGAACAGCTTCTCCAGATCTCTCCTCGAATAAACCGCCGCCACTTCCCGTTCCGGATAGCGATTGTCAATGATTCTGGTGATAAATCCATTGGACAAAAAAATGACAGGCCTTCGATGGTATTTTTTCTCCAGAGCGTCCGCGTAAAGCTTTGCCTGCTGCCGCCCCTCCTCCACATTCACGCAGGTCTTCTTGGCCTCCAACACCGCCAACGACCGACCATCATCCCCATACAGCACATAATCGGCGGAGCCTTTCCCGGACGGACCGGGAATATCAGAAAGCTTCTCCTCGTTGCGCCAGTCCTTCCCCTCCGTCCACCCGGCGTCCGCCAGCATGGGATCGATATATTTTTTGCGGGTTTCCTGTTCTGTCATGGGGATCACCTCCAAAGTGGTTTCTCAGCCAAAATATTGCTGCAAAAGGGCTTTTTTCAGGGTTTCCAGGCAGGTAAGGCTTTGCCGGATTGCCAGTTTCGATTTGTCGGTTGCCTGTTCGAAGGTGGCAAATTGCTTCTGCAATCCAATAGGAGGCATCATAATGTTGTATGCTTTTATGTCTCCTACATTAATGTGGGGAGAAGCCGATCCAGAAACGCCTTCTAAGACTTTATTCAAAAACGAATCAAAGTTCATTGCAACACTCAAAAATTCTGGCAAACACATTTCTGTGTTAGGTCGCTTATAAACGATTTTTAGCGCAAAATGGCAAAATTTTAGCGATGTTA
>JAJPYH010000226.1:0-15540 GCA_021205045.1 Lachnospiraceae bacterium
ATAAGGACATTATCATAAATGGCTTATATTTTTTCCTCAAAAATAAAAAATTCTATTGACACAATCAAAAGATTGTTGTAAACTCTTTTGCGGTGTGAGAAAGCTCACACGGGAACATCAAGCAGAGTATCCACTCTCACCCTGCGGCGAATGGGCTTCAGGTGTTTATAGTTCTTTACAGCCTCCAAGGGGGATTCTGTAAATTGCCAGGTGGATAGTTTGTCTTGCTATCTGCTATTTTTTTGCCATGTTTGCAAGAGATTGAGGAGGGAAAAGTTATTAGCAACAATAACGAATGTCAGATCAATGAACAGATCCGTGACAAGGAAATCCGGCTGATCGGTGAGAACGGCGAGCAGCTCGGGATTATGTCAGCGAGAGACGCGCTAAAGCTTGCGGAGGAAGCAGGGCTGGATCTGGTGAAGATCGTGCCCAACGCGAAACCGCCCGTGTGCAGGATCGTGGACTACAGCAAGTACAAATATGAGCAGGCGCGCCGTGAGAAGGAAGCGATGAAAAAGCAAAAGGTTACTGAGGTCAAGGAGATTCGTCTCTCTCCCAATATTGACACCAATGACCTGAATACCAAATCTGCCGCTGCCGCCAAGGTTCTGACCAAGGGCGACAAGGTGAAGGTCACTTTGCGCTTTCGCGGCCGTGAAATTGCACGCATGGCCCAGAGCAAACATATATTAGATGACTTTGCTGCAAGCCTGGCGGATGTCGCCAATGTGGAGAAGCCGCCGAAGGTGGAAGGCAGAAGCATGACAATGTTCTTAGCGCCGAAATCCAAAAACAGCGCCAAAAAATGACAACAGGAGGAACTCAATATGCCGAAATTAAAGACAAAAAGAGCCGCCGCAAAGCGGTTTAAAGCGACGGGAACAGGAAAGCTGAAGAGGTCGAAAGCTTATAAGAGCCATATCTTAACCAAGAAAACTACCAAGAGAAAGCGCAAGCTGAGGAAGGCTGCGATTACGGATCCGACGAATGTTAAGAATATGAAGAAGGTTTTACCTTATTTATAATTCGGTAGAGGAGGAATGAGAAATGGCAAGAATTAAGGGCGGCGTGAACGCCAAAAAGAAACATAACAGAGTATTGAAGCTTGCGAAGGGCTACAGAGGAGCCAGAAGCAAGCAGTACAGAGTCGCAAAGCACTCCGTCATGAGAGCCCTGACAAGCTCCTATTCAGGACGCAAGCAGAGAAAGCGTCAGTTCAGACAGCTCTGGATTGCCCGTATCAATGCAGCCGCGAGACTGAATGATCTGTCCTACAGCAAGTTTATGCACGGCCTGAAGCTGGCTCAGATCGATATCAACAGAAAGATGCTGGCCGAGATGGCGGTGAACGACCCGGAAGGCTTTACCGCGCTGACTCAGATCGCAAAAGAGAAGCTGGCTTAACAGCTCCTTACCGGGAATAGTAAGCAACAGCTCAGATATAAATTGGGAAACGGTATGCGTGGGAGATGCATGCCGTTTCCTTCGTTTTTGGGAAATAAAAGGGGAACAAGATATGGCAGTATGGGAAAATTTAGAGCCGCAACCGGTTTTTCACTTCTTTGAGGAAATCTGCAGCATGCCTCATGGCTCCGGCAACACCGCGCAGATTTCCGCTTATTTACAGAAATTCGCCGCTGACAGGGAACTCTGGTTTAGGACAGATGAGCTGGGTAATGTGGTGATGAGAAAGCCTGCTTCCCCGGGATACGAGCAGGTTCCCGGCCTGATTATTCAGGGGCATATGGATATGGTGGCCGTGAAAACCGCGGACTGTGATAAGAATATGGCCCTGGAAGGGCTGGATGTGGCTGTGGACGGAGACTATGTCTACGCCAGGAATACCAGCCTGGGCGGGGACGACGGCATTGCGGTGGCCTACGGCCTGGCGATGATGGATGATGACAGTATCGCCCATCCTGAGCTGGAGCTGATTGTCACGGTGGATGAGGAGACCGGGATGTACGGCGTGGCTGCCTTGGATATGAGCGATATCCGGGGCAGAAGATTTCTCAATATCGATTCCGAGGAAGAGGGCAGTTTCCTGGCAGGCTGTGCCGGGGGCAAGCGGGTGAAGGCTGATCTGGACCGCACTCTGAGGGAAACCGCCGGATACCGGATGAGGGTGACAGTGGATGGCCTGCAGGGCGGTCACAGCGGCGCCGAGATCCACAAGGAGCGCGGAAACGGGATTTTGCTGCTGGGCAGGGTGCTGGCGGGCATTGCCGGTCAGACAGAGATTGGCCTGATCAATATTTTGGGCGGAACGGCGGAAAATGTGATTCCTTCCTCCGCTTCGGCGGAAATCGTGAGCCAGGATCCGGACTGTGTGCGGCAGGCGGCGGAGGCTGTTTTTGAAGAGCTGAAGCAGGAATATGAATTGCGGGATCCAGGGCTCAGGGTGACAACTGAGATCGATGCTTCTATGGGCCGGGAGACCTGGGATTCAGCCGCACAAACAGGGAATTCCAATGTGCAGACCATGGATATGACTGAGCAAACCGGGACTTCTACTGCGCAGACTGCGGAAAAAACTGCGCTGAAAGAGAAAGGCGTATATCTGGCGGACAGCCCCCAGGCTACCGCTCACCTGATCCGTCTTCTGACGGCGCTGCCCACAGGAGTGCAGGCCATGAGCCCCGGGGTTCCCGGCATGGTGGAGACCAGCCTGAATCTGGGCATGATTTCCTCTGATGAATCCGCCATTACCTTTCAGTACTCCATCCGCAGCAGCCTGGAGAGCGCCAAAAACGCCCTTTCAGATAAAGTGTCAGCGATCTTTTCCCTGGCAGGGGCGAGAGTGGAAGCCGGAAGCGATTACCCCGGCTGGGCTTACAGGGTCCATTCTCCTCTCAGAGACAAGATGGTCAGAGTTTACGAGAGCATGTACGGACAACCGCCTCAGGTCACTACGATTCACGCGGGCCTGGAGTGCGGCCTGTTTCTGGGAAAGCGGCCTGATCTGGACTGTGTCTCCATGGGGCCTGATATGCTGGATATTCATTCAGTCAACGAGAAGCTTTCCATTTCCTCCACGAAGAGAGTGTGGGAGTTTCTGCTGGAATTATTAAAGGATAAATCATAAGTGCAACCATACAATAACGAAAAGAAAACAACGAAGGAACTTTCCCTCGTCTGCGCGGCCGCCGGAAAGTGCGGAGGCTGCAACCGTCTGAATGTTCCCTACGCGGAACAGCTCAAAGAGAAGAGAAAGCTGGTGGCCAGACTGTTGCGTCCCTACTGCGCCCTGGAGGGGATCATTCCCATGGAGGATTCCCGCTTTTACCGCAATAAGGTTCACGCTGTCTTTGACAGGGACCGCAGGGGAAACGTAATCGCGGGAACCTATGAGAAAAACTCCCACCGTGTGGTGCCGGTGGAAAGCTGTCTGATTGAGGATGAGAAGGCTCAGGCCATCATCCGCACCATCCGCGATCTGAGCAAAAGCTTTAAGATTAAAATTTACGATGAGGATACGGGATATGGACTTCTGCGCCACGTGCTTGTCCGCTGCGGCCACCGCAGCGGGCAGTACATGGTGGTGCTGGTGCTTGCCTCCCCCATTCTTCCCGACAAAAATCATTTTCTGAAGGCTCTGTTAAAGGAGCATCCTCAGATCACTACCGTGGTGGTCAATGTCAACGACAGGCGCACCAGTATGATTCTGGGAACGAAGGAACAGGTGATCTATGGAAAGGGCTATATCGAGGATACACTGTGCGGAAAAACCTTCCGGATCTCCCCAGGATCCTTTTACCAGGTCAATCCCGTCCAGACGGAGAAGCTTTATCAAAAGGCTCTGGAATACGCCGGTTTTCATGGAAATGAACGCATTGTGGACGCTTACTGCGGAATCGGTACCATCGGCATTGTGGCGGCTGACCATGTGAGGGAAGTGATCGGAGTTGAGTTAAACGCCGATGCGGTCAGGGACGCCAGGATCAATGCCAGGCGCAATAATATCCGCAATATCTCTTTTTATGAAAATGACGCCGGAAAGCTTCTGACCCAGATGGCGGAGCAGAACGCGAAGGTGGACGCGGTGATCATGGATCCGCCCCGCACGGGCAGCGACGAGGCCTTCCTGGGCTCCGTGGCAAAGATCGCGCCGGAGAAGATCATCTATATCTCCTGCAACCCGGAAACCCTGGCCAGAGACCTGCAATATCTGGTGAAACAGGGGTATCGTGCCCGGAAGGCCTGCGCAGTGGATATGTTTCCCCAGACCTCGGAGCATGTGGAAACATGCGTGCTCATAACGAAATCAGGCGAAGCATAGATAGAATTCAGAGACACAGCCTGCAGAGCAAATGTGCGTTCTGTTAATGAAATCAAGTTCCTTGCCCTGACAGGGAAATCCTGTTATACTGACGGGCAGAGCTGAAAGGAGACCGACATGGCAAAAGCAATTGCGAAGAGAAGTGAAATCCCGGTGGAGAAGCGATGGGCTCTGGAGGATTTATACGCCACGGACACGGACTGGGAGGAGGATTATGAGAGAGTCAGCGCCGAGCTGACCCGGATTGAGCAGTACAGAGGGCATCTGGGGGATGGTGAGGACATTTTGCTGGCGTACCTGGATCTGGAGGACAGCCTGTCCTCCCAGGTGGAGAAACTGAGCATGTATGCTCACATGAGCAGTGATGTGGACACCACCAATACGGAGTATCAGGCCATGGAGATGAAGGCCAGGGCGCTTTATGCAAAGTTCTGGGAAGCGGTTGCCTTTGCCAGCCCGGAGATGATGGAGATCCCTCAGGAAAAGCTGGCCGCGTTTCGGCAAAGCAGTCAGCGCTACAGATTATATGACCGGTATTTTACCCTGATGGAACGGGAGAGAAAGCATACCCGCAGCAAAGAGGTGGAGGAGCTTTTGGCCGGCGCCAATGAGATGGCGCATGCCGCCGGCAATATTTTCGGCATGTTCAATAACGCGGACGTGAAGTTTGCACAGATTCTGGATGAAAACGGGGAGGAGGCACAGGTCACTCACGGCAGATACGTGGGTTATCTGGAAAGTACTGACAGAAATGTCAGGAAGGCAGCCTTTGCGTCCATGTATGCCTCCTACAGTCAGTACATCAATACCCTGGCCGCTGCTTACAGCGCCAATGTGAAGCAGGCGCAGTTTTTTGCGAAGGCACGGGGGTATTCCTCCACGCGGCAGATGTATACCAGCATGAATAATGTGCCGGAATCCGTTTATGACAATCTGATTGAAACTGTTCATGAGGGACTGCCTGCCATGTATCATTATGTGGCGCTGCGCAAAAAGATGCTTGGGGTGGAGGAGCTGCACATGTATGATGTGTATGTTCCCATCGTGCCGGACTGCAGGGTAAGTTTCTCTTATGAGGAGGCGAAGGCCACCATACTGGAAGCCTTAAAGCCTATGGGAGAGACCTACCTGGACGCCATGAAAGAAGGCTTTGACCACCGCTGGATCGATGCCTGTGAAAATGAGGGAAAGCGAAGCGGGGCCTATTGCAGCGGAGGCACCATGGTGCATCCCTATGTGCTGATGACCTGGCAGGGCACCATGGACAACATGTTTACCCTGGCGCATGAGATGGGGCACGCTCTGCATTCTTATTTCAGCACCCAAAATCAGCCCCATCAGACAGCAGATTATGTGATTTTTGTGGCGGAGGTGGCCTCCACCTGCAATGAAATACTGCTGACCAGATATCTGCTCAATACCACCGGGGACCCGGTGAGGAGAGCCTATGTGATCAATCATTTTCTGGATACCATCAAGGGAACTTTGTATCGCCAGACCATGTTCGCGGAGTTTGAGATGAAGGCCCATCGGATGTCGGAGAAGGGACAGGCGCTGACTTCCCGGAGCCTGAGCGATATGTATTACGACTTAAATCAGCTTTATTTCGGACCGGATATGGTTTCCGATGACGCCATCCGCTATGAATGGGCCAGAATTCCGCATTTTTACAGTCCCTTTTATGTGTACCAGTACGCCACCGGCGTGTCGGCGGCCGCAGCTTTGTCTGACCGGATTCTGAAGGAGGGGGAAAGCGCTGTACGGGATTATTTCAGATTCCTGACAGGCGGCGGAAGCAAGGACCCCATCGATCTGTTAAAGGACGCCGGTGTGGATAAGAGCAGCCCCGAACCAGTGCGGGCAACGGTCAGACTGTTTGACCAGATGCTGGGAGAGCTGGAGGCTCTGCTGCAAACGGTTCCGGAAGGATAATTACTGCCGGATAAAAGAGTTCTTTTCCATCCGGAACGCCGGAAAACGGGAGATGCTTTATGGCAGGGCTTATAAAAGGGACTTGATTTTTTAAATGGCGTTTAGTATAGTGAAGTATAGTGTTTTATTGTTATGGTGAATGACAAAATCGGGAGAAGACAATATGGCAGAATTGGTAAAGGTAGCGGTGGACGCCATGGGCGGAGATGAGGCTCCGGGCGTTATTGTGGAAGCTGTGGTGGAGGCGCTGAAGGCCTCTGACAGGATCAAGGTATTTCTGGCGGGGAAGGAAGACGCCATCAGGGGAGAACTGTCCAAATACACCTACCCGGCAGACCGGCTGGAAATTGTCCACGCCGGGGAAGTGATCGAGATGGCCGAGCCTCCGGCCAACGCCATTCGCAAAAAAAAGGACTCCTCCATCGTGGTGGCCATGAAAATGGTAAAGAGCGGACAGTGCGACGCCTACGTATCCGCCGGCAGCACCGGAGCCAACCTGGTGGGTGCCCAGCTGCTGGTAGGAAGGCTCAAGGGTGTGGACCGGGCTCCCTTAGCGCCACTGATTCCCACGGCAAAGGGAGTGTCCCTGCTCATCGACTGCGGCGCCAACGTGGACGCCCGCCCCGCCCACCTGGTGCAGTTTGCCAGAATGGGTTCCATTTATATGGAGAATATTATGGGGATCAAAAACCCAACGGTGGGCATTGTCAATATCGGCGCCGAGGAGGAGAAGGGCAACGCCCTGGTGAAAGAGACCTTCCCCCTTTTAAAGGAATGTAAGGACATCAACTTCATCGGCAGCGTGGAAGCCAGAGACATTCCCGCGGGCGGCGCGGATGTGGTTGTCTGCGAGGCCTTTGTGGGCAACGTGATTTTAAAGATGTACGAAGGCGTGGGCAGCACCCTGATCAGAGAAGTGAAGGCCGGCATGGTCTCCAACTTCCGCAGCAAGATCGGCGCCCTCTTAGTCAAACCCGCCCTCAAGGAAACCCTCAGAAAATTCGAACTGGATCAATACGGCGGCGCCCCCATGCTTGGTCTGCGCGGCCTGGTGGTCAAAACCCACGGCAGCGCCAGCGTAACCGAAGTCAAGAACTCCATTTTACAATGCATCGACTTCACTGAACAGCATATCAACGACAAAATTCAGGCAGCACTGAGTGCCGACACAGACCAGTAAGCGCTGCATTTCTGGCTGAATATGGTAAAAAATAAAGTTCAGAGTAACCTGTAAGTAAGCAGGACTCATTGGTTTCCAAAAGCTGAGGCGAAGATGAACGATGAAGTTTCCGCCGTACTTTTCCAAATCATGGAGTCCCGAAACTGAGAATATAAAAAAAGGAGAAACTGCTATGGAATTTGAAAAGGTAAGAGAAATCATCATTAACGAACTGCACCTGAAGGAAGAGGACATCACCCTGGACACCAACCTGAGCGAAGACCTGGGCGTAGACTCCCTGGACCTTTACCAGGTCATCCTGAACATCCAGGACGAATTCGATATGGAATTCCCCGATGAAATTTTCGAGGGCGATTCCATGAAGACCGTGCGCGACTGCGTGGAAGCACTCAAGACAGAGCTGGCGAAAAAGGCGTAAACAAAAAGCCCTTCTTCAAGGGCTTTTTTAACGGAGGATGAAAATGCAGTACGGCGCAACGCCAGAAGGGCAGAAGGAGCTGGAACAGAAAATCGGCTATACCTTTCACAACAAGGCTCTGCTGAAACAGGCCCTGACCCACAGCTCCTATGCCAATGAAATCAAAATTTTAAAGTCTGAGGACTACGAACGTCTGGAATTTCTGGGGGACGCGGTGCTGGAGCTTGTCTCCAGTGATTTTTTGTTTTCTGAATACCCCCAGATGCCTGAGGGAAAGCTGAGCAAGCTTCGGGCATCCCTGGTCTGTGAGGCCGCGCTGGCCTACACGGCCCACCAGCTTGGACTGGAGCGATATTTCCTGCTGGGGAAGGGCGAGGAGAGCACCGGCGGCAGAGAAAGACCGGCCATTGCCTGTGATGTGGTGGAAGCCGTCATCGGCGCCATTTACCTGGACAGCGGGCTGGAGGAAGCCAGAAAGTTTATCTTTTCCTTTATTCTGGACGATATCGAGACCAGACATTTATTTTATGACGCCAAATCTACCCTGCAGGAGTATGTGCAGGGAAGCTCCCAGGGCCAGCTCGCCTACAGGATTATATATGAGAAGGGCCCGGAGCACGACAAGGAATTTGGAGTGGAGCTGACCCTGGACGGCAGAGTCCTGGGGAGGGGAGAGGGTCATAATAAAAAGGCCGCTGAGCAGCAGGCTGCTTACCAGGCATTACGAAAGCTGCACAAAGAGGACGGTATGACATGTACCTGAAAAGTATCGAGATTCAGGGATTTAAATCCTTTGCCAATAAGATCAACTTCAAATTTCATAACGGCATCACAGCCATTGTGGGACCCAACGGAAGCGGCAAGTCCAATGTGGCGGACGCGGTTCGCTGGGTATTGGGTGAGCAGCGGATCAAGCAGCTGCGCGGCGCCAGCATGCAGGATGTGATTTTTTCAGGGACAGAGATGAGAAAGCCCTTAAGCTGCGCTTATGTGGCGATCACCCTGGACAACTCAGATCACAAGCTGGCCATCGACTATGAGGAGGTCACGGTGGCCCGCAGACTCTACCGCTCCGGAGAGAGCGAGTATCTGTTAAACGGCACGGCCTGCCGCCTGCGGGATATCAATGAGCTTTTTTATGACACGGGAATCGGCAAGGAAGGCTATTCCATTATCGGCCAGGGTCAGATTGACAAGATCTTAAGCGGCAAGCCGGAGGAGCGCAGAGAGCTCTTTGACGAAGCCGCCGGCATTGTCAAATTCAAGCACAGAAAGGCCGCCGCCGCCAGGAAGCTGGAGGAAGAGCAGGCCAATTTTGTCCGGGTCAACGATATTTTAAGCGAGCTGGAAAAGCAGATTGGCCCCCTGGAGCGCCAGAGTGAAAAGGCGCGTATTTATTTAAGGAAAAAAGAAGAGCTCAAAAATCTGGACATCAACTGTTTCCTTCTGGAAAATGAACGCCTTCAGACAGAGATAACGCAGGTGGAGGAAAAACGCCAGATTGTCTCCGATGACTATGCGCAGACAGCGCAGAAATTTGAGAATATCCGCAGGGAATACGAGGCGGCCACCTCCGCCATTGCCGCCTGCGAAGCCAGAATGGAGGAGAGCCGCACCGCGGTCAGCGAGGCGGAGCTTCTGCGGGGAAGACTGGAAGGCCAGATCAATGTCTATAAAGAACAGATCCGCTCCGCTGAAAATAATGAGGAGCACTTCCAGAATCGCAGCCGTGCTCTGGAGGCCGAGATAGAGAGCCGGGGAAAGGAGCTGGCTGCCCTCCTGGAAAAGCGAAAGGAACTGGACGCCCAGATGGAGGAAATCTCCGCCAGACGGGATGAGGCCAGAACCCGCCTGGATCAGGTGCTGGATGAGATAGACAGCGTCAATGGGCAGGTGGACGCTATCAAGGCGGGAGTTTTAGATGGTCTGAATGAGAAGGCCTCCGTCAAGACAAGGCTGAGCCGCTTTGACACCATGCTGGAACAGCACTCCATCCGCAGGGCTCAGATACAGGCAAAGCTCCTGGAGGCGGAGCCTGACGACAAAAAGAGAGAGGAGAACATTCAGTCGTTGGAAGAGGAAGTGGCTTCCATCGGCGCCGAGCTTTCCGACATGGAAAAGCAGATCGGCGACAAGGAGTCTCAGGTCGCCAGAATGCGGGCGGCTCTGACGAAGAGCGATGAGGAATACCGCTCCATTCAGGCGCACTACCACGCGGAGCATTCCCGCCTGGAGGCTCTGGTGAACCTGGCGGAGCGCTACGAGGGATACGGCGGCAGCGTCAGAAAGGTCATGGAGCAAAAGCCCCGCACGCCGGGCATTATCGGCGTGGTGGCGGATATTTTGAAGGTAGAGCAAAAATATGAGACCGCCATTGAAACCGCTCTGGGCGGCAGCATCCAGAATATTGTCACGGACAACGAGGAGACCGCCAAAAAGCTGATTGCGTACTTAAAGGAGACGAAGGGCGGCAGAGCCACCTTCCTTCCCCTGACCAGCATCAGAAATGTACAGGAATTCAGGCAGAAGGAGTGTATGAAGGAGCAGGGCGTCATCGGACTGGCCGACACCCTTGTACACTGTGAAAAGGCTTATATCAACGTGGCAAGATCCCTGCTGGGGAGAATTCTGGTGGTGGACAACATTGACCATGCCGTTGCCATCGCAAGAAAGTACCGTTACAGCATCCGCATGGTGACTTTAGAGGGCGAGATGATCGTGCCCGGCGGTGCCATCAGCGGCGGTGCGTTCAAAAATAATTCCAATCTGCTGGGAAGGCGCCGGGAGACGGAGGAGCTTCAAAAAAAGGTGGCTTCTCTGGAGAAGGAGCTGGACCGCATTCAGAATCAGATTGAAAAACAGAAAAATGAGAGAAATACCTACCGTGTGGCTGTGGAGATGCTCAAGAGCTCTCAGCAGACAAAGTACCTGCAGCTCAATACCGCCCGCCTGAATCTGGAAGCTTTGTGCGAGCGCAGACAGGAGGCGGAGGAGGGGCAGGACGCCCTGAATCTGGAATACCAGCAGATCACCGGGGAAGTCGGCCAGATCAATGAGGAGAAAAAGCAGGCGGCGGAGGAACTTGCCGCGCTGGATGAGAAGGAAAAGACTTCTGATGATCAGGTGCGTGAGCTTCAGACAAAGCTGGAGGAGCTTCGGGACAGGGAGACAAAAGAGACCTTCCGGGTTTCTCAGTGGGACATGGAGGTGCAGGCGATCTCGCAGAATCAGAACTTCCATGAGCAGAATGTGGACCGGGTTCGGACGGAGATTGATCACTGTCAGGTGGAGTTAGACGAGATTAAGAGCAGCATTCTGGACAATCAGAGTGACGTGGAATATAAGCAGGCATCCATTGAGGAGCTGACCCGATCCATCGAGCAGTCTTATGAGGTGCAGAAACAGGCTCAGGAGGCTTTGGAGACTGCGGCCAGAGAGAAGGAAACCTGTACCGGAAAACAACAGGGCTTCTTTACGGAGCGGGAGGAAACATCGGCCCAGATGAGTCGTCTGGACAAGGAAATCTTCCGTCTGAACGCCCAGCGGGAAAAGCTGGAGGAAAGCGCGGAAGCTCAGATCAATTATATGTGGTCGGAGTATGAAATGACGCTTTCCGAGGCCATGAAGGTCCGCCGGGAGGATATGGGAGAGCTTGGCGCCATGAAGAGCGCCATCGCCCAGCTGAAGGCGGAGATCAAAAAGCTGGGCGATGTGAACGTCAACGCCATCGAGGATTACAAAAATCTGATGGAACGCTACACGTTTCTGAAAACCCAGCACGACGATCTGGAGCAGGCTCAGAAGACACTGCTTGGCATTATCGACGAACTGGACGGGGCCATGCGTAAGCAGTTTGCAGAGAAATTCGGAGAGATATCCAGGGAGTTTAATAAAGTATTTCAGGAGCTGTTCGGCGGCGGCCGGGGCACCCTTGAGCTGATGGAGGATGAGGATATTCTGGAGGCGGGAATCCGTATCATCGCCCAGCCTCCCGGCAAGAAGCTGCAGAACATGATGCAGCTTTCCGGCGGAGAGAAATCTCTGACCGCCATTGCCTTATTATTTGCCATTCAGAATCTGAAGCCGTCGCCCTTCTGTCTGCTGGACGAGATTGAGGCGGCGTTGGATGAATCCAATGTGGACCGTTTTGCCAAATACCTTCACAAGCTGACGGAGCACACCCAGTTCATTGTGATCACGCACAGGCGGGGTACCATGTCCGAGGCAGACCGGCTGTACGGGATTACCATGCAGGAGAAGGGAGTATCCACGTTGGTGAGCGTGAATCTGATAGAGGAAGAGCTGACCTGAGAGTGGAGAAAGGATATAAAATGGGAGAAGAGAAAAAAGGCTTTTTCAGCAGATTAAAGCAGGGACTGGCCAAGACCCGGGACAATGTGATTTACGGGCTGGATCAGATTTTCACAGGCTATTCTGAGATTGACGAGGACTTTTATGAGGAGCTGGAGGAACAGCTCATCATGGGAGATATCGGCGTCAACGCCACCTCCGCCATTATGGACCGGCTCAGGGAGGATGTGGTCAGAAAACGCTTAAAGGAGCCCGGGGAGTGCAGGCAATACCTGATCGAATCCATCCGGGAGCAGATGGAAGTGAAGGACACTGCCTACGAGTTTGAGAATCGGCAGTCCGTGATCTTTGTCATCGGTGTCAACGGCGTGGGCAAGACCACTTCCGTGGGAAAGCTTGCCTACAATCTGCGCCAGTCCGGCAAGAAGGTGCTCATCGCGGCGGCGGATACCTATAGGGCAGCCGCAGGAGACCAGCTGCAGGAGTGGGCCAACCGGGCCGGTGTGGATATGATCGGCGGAAAAGAGGGGGCGGACCCGGCCAGCGTAGTGTATGACGCCGTGGTAGCAGCCAGGTCCAGAGGTGTGGACGTGCTGTTAGTGGACACGGCGGGCCGGCTTCATAACCGCAAGAATCTGATGGAAGAGCTCAGAAAGATGAACCGCATGATTGACAAGGGCTTCCCGGACGCCCATCGGGAGAACCTGATTGTGCTGGACGGCACCACCGGGCAGAACGCCATGGCTCAGGCGAAGGAATTCGGGAGTGTCACCGATCTGACGGGCATTATCCTGACCAAACTGGACGGTACGGCCAAGGGCGGCATCGCGGTGGCAATCCAGTCGGAGCTTCAGGTGCCGGTAAAATATATCGGCGTGGGAGAAGGAATTGAGGACTTACAGAAGTTTGACGCCAATGCCTTTGTGAATGCGTTGTTTGATATACAGGAGGACTGATTCCGCAGTCCGGGCTGTGGCCCAGGTCGGAAAGAAATTGCGGGCTTTGGCCGGAAGGCGGGGCCGGGGATACAGGAGGAATGATAAAATGGAAGAGATGCTGACGCTGGATAAATTTGAGGAGGCTGCGGAGGTTTTAAAAAGTGTGACGCTGGAGACCAAGCTGGTGTATAGCGATTTTTTAAGTGGGCAGACTGGGAATAAGGTCTACTTAAAACCTGAAAATCTGCAGAAAACCGGAGCCTATAAGGTCAGGGGCGCCTATTATACCATGAGCACCCTGACACAGGAGGAGAGAGACAGGGGCGTGATCACCGCTTCCGCGGGCAACCATGCCCAGGGTGTGGCATACGCTGCCCAGCAGTACGGCTGCAGGGCCACCATCGTGATGCCCACCACTACGCCGCTTATGAAGGTGAACCGCACCAAATCCTACGGCGCCGAGGTGGTGCTGCAGGGGGATGTGTATGACGAGGCCTGCGCTCATGCCTACGAGCTGGCGGATCAGTATGGCTATACCTTTATTCACCCCTTTGACGATCTGCGGGTGGCCACCGGCCAGGGAACCATCGCCATGGAGATTTTCAAGGAGCTGCCCTTGGTGGATTATATTCTGGTGCCCATCGGCGGCGGCGGACTTGCCACCGGCGTTTCCACTCTGGCCAAGCTTCTGAATCCCAAGATTCAGGTCATCGGCGTGGAACCGGCGGGCGCCAACTGCATGCAGGTTTCTCTGGAGAAGGGAGAGGTGACCAGCCTTCCGGGGGTCAATACCATCGCGGACGGCACCGCTGTCAAGACGCCGGGCAGCCATATTTTCCCCTATATTCAGAAAAATCTGGATGGCATCATCACTGTGGAGGACGACGAGCTGATCGTAGCCTTCCTGGACATGGTGGAGAATCACAAGATGGTGGTGGAAAATTCCGGCCTTCTGACGGTGGCGGCCTTAAAGCATCTGGACGCCCATGGCAAGAAGGTAGTGGCGATTTTAAGCGGCGGCAATATGGACATCATCACCATGTCCAGTGTGGTGCAGCAGGGACTGATTTTCCGGGACAGAATCTTTACAGTCTCCATTTATCTGCCGGACAAGCCGGGCGAGCTGCATAAGGTGTCCGGAATCCTGGCCAGGGAGAACGGCAACGTGATCAAGCTGGAGCACAATCAGTTTGTGACTACGAACCGGAATTCGGCGGTGGAGCTGACCATTACGCTGGAGGCCTTTGGAACCGAGCATAAGAATCAGATTCTGGAGGCGTTGAAAAAGGAGGGGTATAACCCCAGGCTGGTAATGGCCAGATTGTAGGGCATGGCTTAAGAGCCGGTGCCCGGTGAAAGCGGCCGGCCGGTTTACTATCAAGGGAATGATTGAGAAAGTGCGGTATATGAAGTATCTGAATGCAGCAAAGGCGTATCTGATTATCACCCTGGCTTCTGCCGTTTATTCTGTGGGAATCGCCCTGTTTCTGGATCCCAACAATCTGGCGCCCGGCGGCGTCTCCGGTCTGGCGATTATTCTGAACAGGCTTCTGCCGCTGCAGGTGGGCACGCTGATGTTTCTGCTGAATATCCCGATTTTAATTCTGGGGATATGGAAACTGGGAGTGCGTGTGATTGTCCGCAGTGTCTACTGCCTGGCGGTCAGTTCTGTGATGATCAACTATCTGAGCGCGCATTTTCAGGTGATCACTGAGGATAAGCTGCTGGCGGCGCTGTCCGGCGCGGTGCTGATGGGAGTGGGCATCGGTGTGGTCATGAAGCAGGACGCGACCACCGGGGGCATGGATATTGTGATTAAGGTTCTGCGGAAAAAGTACCCGCAGCTTAAGACCAACAGCCTTTTCCTGATCACGGATATTTTCGTGGTGGCGCTGTCCGCTGTGGTATTCATGGATATTGAGGCGGCGCTGTACGCGGCGGTGACGGTGGTGATGAATTCTGTGGTGCTGGATATGGTGCTTTACGGCAGGGATGAGGCGAAGCTTCTCTATATCATCAGTGACCACAGCGCTCAGATCGCGGAGCGCATTTTAAAGGAGCTGGATATCGGCCTGACCTATGTGCATGGAAAGGGCGGCTACAGCGGACGGGACAAGGAGGTTTTGATGGTGGTGATGCACAAAAACCTTCTGCCCAAAGCTGAGGAGGTTGTCAGACAGGAGGATCCGGCGGCGTTTATGATTGTGACAAGCGCCAATGAAATATATGGAGAGGGGTATAAAAATATTTTCAGTGAAAAGCTCTGATTTCGTTGAAAAGATTTTGGGCTTATACTATAATATCTCCTGCAAATATTCGCAATGGGGAGGCGGAAAGTGACCAGTAGAGAAACGGTTGGGGATATGGGAGATGTCAATTCTCTGAGAGGGAGGGTGTTTCACCAGATCAGAGATAATATCCTCAGCGGGAAGTACAAGGAGCACGAAGAGTTAAAGGAAGTTGCCATCGGCGAGGAGAT
>JAJPYH010000226.1:15550-16311 GCA_021205045.1 Lachnospiraceae bacterium
AGATGGGCGTCAGCCGCACGCCGGTGAGAGAGGCTTTCCGACAGCTGGAGCTGGAGGGACTGATTAAGATTATTCCCAATAAGGGAGCCTATGTAACAGGCATTACACGCAAGGACGTACATGATATCTATGAGATGCGTTCCCTTCTGGAGGGGCTGTGCGCCCGGTGGTGCTGTGACAACATCACTCAGGAGCAGATCAACGCTCTGGAGGAGAATATTTTTCTGGCCAAATTCCATACGGACAAGGGCAACACAGAGCATCTGACCACTCTGGACAATCAGTTCCATGATCTGCTCTATGAAGCCTGCGGCAGCAAGATGCTGGCTCACCAGCTAAAGGACTTTCACCAGTACGTGATCGGCATCCGGCGAAAGACCCTGTCCGACTTAGAACGCGGCATCGCCTCCAACCAGGAGCATGAGGGCATTCTGAACGCGATTAAGAATAACGACAGGGAGCTGGCCCAGGAGCTGGCTCATGCTCACATGATCAACGCTTACAATAATATCCTGGCCAGAGGGCTGGATCAGACCTATCCGGAGTAGGGATCGGCTGCATTCTCAGTCCTCCGCCAGCTCCTCCCATAACTCATACTGGGCGTCCAGCTGTTCCTGCAAGGACGCCTGTTCCTTTGTCAGCTCCGTCAGCTTCAAAGAGCTGCAGGCGTATTCTGGCTGGGACATCTTTTCTTCGATGGCATGAATGGCCGTCTCCAGAGTCTGGATTTTTTCTTCCCAGTTTTTCAGATCATTTTCCTT
>JAJPYH010000226.1:16321-34938 GCA_021205045.1 Lachnospiraceae bacterium
TTGCGGGCCTTTGCCTGAGTCTCCTTCTGAGACTTCCAGTCCAGCTTGCTCTGCGTCCGGACTTCAGCGGCAGGAGCCTTTTCCTGGACGGGCACAATTCTTTTTTCCAGATAATAATCATAGTTGCCGTCGTAATAGCGGAACTGATTGCCCGAAAGCTCCAGAATTCCCGAGGCGGTCCGGTTGATAAAATATCTGTCGTGGGAGACATACAGCAGGGTGCCGGAGTAGTTGTTCAGGGCGTCCTCCAGAATTTCCTTGCTGGCGATGTCCAGATGGTTGGTGGGCTCGTCCAGAATGAGAAAGTTGGCGTTGGAAAGCATCAGCTTTGCCAGGGAAAGCCGGCCCTTTTCACCGCCGCTTAAGGAGCGGATCTGCTTGAATACGTCGTCGCCGGTGAAAAGGAAGGCTGCCAGCACATTCCGGATTCTGGTATTGTCCATGAAAGGATAGGCGTCTGAGATTTCCTCAAACAGGGTCTTTTCGGGGTGTAAAAGCTCCTGCTCCTGATCATAGTAGCCGATTTCCACGTTGGTGCCCAGGCGGAAGAAGCCGGTGTCGGAGGTCTCCATTCCGTTCAGAATTTTCAGGAGGGTGGTCTTGCCGGTGCCGTTGTCTCCGATGATGGCCACGTGCTCGCCCCGGCGCAGATCGTAATTGAGCCCGGAAAATAAATGCAGGGAGCCGAAGGATTTGCTCAGGTTCTCAATGTGCAGAACGTCCCGTCCGCTGATCACGGCGGGCTCCAAAACAAGCTGCATGTCGGTATCCGCGGTCTGAGGCTTATCCAGCACCTCCATCCGGTCTAACATTTTCTCCCGGCTTTCCGCCCTTTTGATGGATTTCTCCCGGTTGAAGGAGCGCAGCTTTTCGATGACCTCCCGCTGATGCGCGATTTCCCGCTGCTGATTTTCATAAGCGTTCTGAGCGGCGGCCTTCAGCTGCTCTTTTTTGATCACGTAATCGGAATAATTTCCCTTAAATACGGCAGCCTTTGTCTGGTCCAGCTCGACTACCTTCGTGACCACCCGGTCCAGAAAATAGCGGTCGTGGGAGACCACCAAAACGGCGCCCTTATAATTCAGCAGAAAGGTCTCCAGCCAGGCGATGGAGTTTAAGTCCAGATGGTTGGTAGGCTCGTCCAGAATGATCAGATCAGGCTTTTGCAGTAAGAGCCGCCCCAGCGCCGCCCGGGTTTTCTGACCGCCGGAGAGGGTGTTCACAGGCTTGGAAAATTCATCCTCGCTAAAGCCCAGACCCTTTAAAACGCCGATGATCTCGCTCTGGTACTGGTAGCCGCCCTCGCTCTCAAACTGGTGGGTCATGCGGCTGTAGCTTTCCATCAGATCCGTCAGGGCCCGGCCCTCCACATGCTTCATCTGCGCTTCGCAGGTGCGGATCTTCTGCTCCAGGGTAACCAGGTACTGCTTGACGCTCAAAAGCTCGTCATAAATGGTCAGGTCCGTATTCAGGGTATCGTTCTGCGCCAGATAGCCGAAGGTGGTATCCTTCCCGAAGGTCACCAGTCCCTCATCGGCGGACATCTGCCCCACGATAATGCGCAGCAGGGTGGTCTTACCGGCGCCGTTGATGCCTACGATGGCCGCCTTTTCGTTGTCCTCCAGATGGAAGGAAACGCCGGATAAAACCGGAACCTCGAGAAAACTTTTTTTGATATTTTGACAATTCAGAATCATAAGCGGATTCCTTTAAAAAATTCATGTGATGCTGTTGTTATGGCCAAAGGCCGGAAACTCTCTTATTTTACTAAAGAAGGGGGACATCTGTCAACAGTGACATTGTGAAAAAGATATCATTGCTTCTTGCAAAGGACCCGGAAAAGTTGTATAATAACGTGAGTTTTTGACATGGGAGGACATACGATGGAAAAGGAAATATCTCAGGCGGTAATTGGCAGGTTGCCAAGATATTTTCGGTATCTGGGAGAACTCAAGGACAACGGAGTGCAGAGGATCTCCTCCCAGGAGCTGAGCAGCCTGATGAAGGTGACGGCATCCCAGATCAGACAGGACCTGAATAATTTCGGTGGTTTCGGACAGCAGGGCTATGGCTATAACGTGGAATACCTTTACCATGAGATCGGCAACATCCTGGGACTGAATGTAGAGCATCATCTGATTATCATCGGTGCGGGAAATCTGGGCCAGGCTCTGGCCAATTATCTGAATTTTGAGAAGCGCGGGTTTCTTTTCAAGGGAATATTTGACTGCAATCCCGCTTTATACGGCAAAAAGGTCAGAAATCTGACGGTGCAGCCCATGGAAGCTGTGGAGGGCTTTATCCTGGAGAATCAGGTGGATATCGCAGTGCTGACCATCCCCAAGGACAGCGCGGTGGAGGTGGCCGACATGCTGGTAAGAAACGGCATCAAGGCCATCTGGAATTTTGCCCACGTGGATCTGAATGCGCCTCAGGGAATTCAGGTGGAAAATGTACACCTTTCCGACAGCCTGATGAAGCTGTCTTATAATCTGGCAAAATACAGCGACGCTTCTCAGAAGGGCTGAGGTCTGTGACAGGACCGGAAGCTTTGCCCTCCTGATTTTTTGAATCATGGGAATGTAAAAAATCAATGGACGCAATGAACGATTTACTGAGACAATTTGACCGGGGCTGTGTCAGGATTGACCTGGACGCCCTGGAGCATAATATTGACGCCATGTATGATTGCGTCGGGCATAAAAGCCGGCTGATTCTGGTGATCAAGACGGACGGCTACGGCCACGGCGCGGTACCCATCGCCCGCTTTTCCCAGGAAAAGGAGAGCGTGGGAGGCTTTGCGGTGGCTACCTTTGAGGAAGCAAGGCAGTTGCGGATGAACGGGATCACAAAACCCATTCTGATATTGGGCTATACCTTTCCCTATTGCTACGAGGAGATGATTGAAATGGATATCCGGCCCGCAGTGTTCCGGGAGGATTCCTTAAGAGAACTCTCCGCGGCCGCGCTCCGTCTGGGAAAAACAGCGAAGGTTCATGTCAAGGTGGACACCGGCATGAGCAGGATCGGTATTTACCCGGATGAAAAGGGCCTGTCCTTTCTTCGGACGGCGGATGAGTTCCCCGGAATAGAGATTGAGGGGATTTTTACTCACTTTGCCCGGGCGGATGAAAAGGATAAGCGGTATGCCGTCGCTCAGTATGAGAGCTTTCACAGCTTCATTGAGGCCGCGGAGCTTATGCTGGGGCATTCCATCCCCATCAAACACTGCGCCAACAGCGCGGCCATCATGGAAAAGGACCTGACAATGACCCATCTGGACTGGGTGCGGGCGGGCATTACCCTGTATGGTCTCTGGCCGTCTTCGGAGGTGGATCATACTGCGGTTGATCTGCAGCCGGTGCTGTCCCTGCACAGCCATGTGGCCTATGTGAAAGAGGGGCGGATGGGCAGCGGCGTCAGCTACGGTGGCACCTGGCAGGTGAAGGAGCCGGTGAAGATCGCCACCATTCCCTTAGGATACGGAGACGGATATCCCAGAAGCCTGTCCAACCGCGGATGGGTGCTGATCCGGGGCAAAAGAGCGCCCATCCTGGGAAGAGTGTGCATGGATCAGTTTATGGTGGATGTGACAGACATTCCCGGCGCTGCCTGTGGCGATCCGGTGACCCTGATCGGAGAAGACGCAGGAGAGAGCATTTCCATGGAGGAGCTGGGGGAGGAAAGCGGCCGCTTCAATTATGAATTTGCCTGCGATCTGGGCAAACGTCTGCCGAGAGTTTTTTATCAGAATAGCAGACCGGCGGCGTATACGGACCAGTTCTCGCCTAAGCTTCATCCTCTTTCCTCCTCTGAAAAATCATAAAATCAATCCGGCTGTGAATACCTTTTGACAAAACCAGCCATACTATAAACCAGACAGTGAATGAACAGCGTCTGCAGTTTGGAATCTGATATCGGCTGTGCGCTGCATCCTGACAGGGTTTGATAGAAAGGATGGTTTTGTATGAAAAGGGGAGACATTTATTATGCTGATTTGAGACCTGTGGTGGGAAGCGAGCAGGGCGGCGTCCGCCCGGTTCTGATTATTCAGAATGATGTGGGAAACCGGCACAGTCCGACGGTGATCTGCGCGGCGATCACAAGTAAGCTGGACAAAAACAGGCTGCCCACACATATCCATATTTCCGCCAGTACCTACCATATGGAAAAGGATTCGGTGATTCTTTTAGAACAGCTTCGCACCATAGATAAGACGCGGCTCAAGGATAAGGTCTGCCATCTGGATGAGACAATCATGGGCCAGGTGGACAGTGCCCTCAGTATTTCTCTTTCCCTGCCTCAGCAGCAAAGAGAAGCGGAAAGGACTACGGTGGGAGGCACATTTACGGGGATGGCCGGTGTTCACGGTTGACGAAAATGTTTTATTTTGCTATAGTAAATTAATCATCAAAAAAAGGAGTTATTATTTTATGTCGGACGACGGAGACGGACCCTGTCGGGGCCTGATCTTAAGTTTAGAGAAAACCGGGATTCTGGATCTGGAGGTATTTGGAATCCCGCTGCTACATATTCTGGTGCCGGTGATCCTCTTTGTGCTTTTGCTGGCTCTTTTCACGGCTATGGGCGTGTTTCTGCCGGGAAAGCTTGTGGAAATGATAAGGAAAAGCGCAGGGAAGCTTCTGCATGGCGGGAGTGTTTCGCCCCCGGAGGATGACACCGAGCAGGAGATTATTGATCTGGTCAATGAGGGCCATGAGCAGGGCGTGATTGAGGACAGCGAGGTTGAGATGATCAGCAATATTTTTGCCTACTCCGATAAGGAGGCGCAGGATATTATGACCCATCGCTCCAATATGGAGGCCTTCGATGAGGAGACGCCTTTTACCGAGGCGGTCAGCCGGCTGCTTTTGGGGCAGAATTCCAGATATCCGGTTTATCAGGAGAATCTGGATCATATCACGGGCATTTTATATTTAAAGGACGCTCTGCGTTACCAGAATACCCACCCGGAGGAAACGCGCCCTATCGGGGAGATCGAGGGCCTTCTGCGTAAGACCCAGTTTACCCTGATGACCACCAATATTGACGATCTTTTCAAGACACTGCAGTCCACCAAGATGCAGATGGCCATTGTCATAGACGAGTACGGACAGACAGCGGGGCTGGTCACCATGGAGGATATTCTGGAAGAGATCGTGGGCAATATTCAGGACGAGTATGACGATGAACAGGAGTTCATTGATTCTAAGAGCGAGGACGCCTGGGTGATGGAGGGGCTGACGCCCTTAGAAGACATTGAGGACAAGCTGGGGATTACCTTTGATGAGACCGAATTCGATACGCTGAACGGTTTCCTGATCCGCCGGCTGGATCATATCCCCCAGGAGGGGGAGGAATTTGAGTGCGAGTACAGGGGATACCTGTTCAGGGTCCTTTCTGTGGAAAATATGCGGATACAGAGCGTACTCGTGACCAGAAAGACTGAGGAGTCTGAAGAAACAAACCGCAGGGAGGAAGGATAAACACATGTCAGGACATTCAAAATTTTCAAACATCAAGGCCAAGAAGGAAAAAAATGACGCCGCCAAGGGCAAGATCTTTACCATTATCGGACGTGAGATCGCGGTGGCGGTCAAGGAGGGCGGACCTGACCCGGCCAATAATTCCAAGCTTTATCAGGTAGTGCTGAAGGCGAAGGCCAACAACATGCCCAACGATACCATTGAGAGAGGCATCAAAAAGGCCAGCGGCGAGCTGGGCAGCGTCAATTATGAAAATATTACATACGAAGGCTACGGCCCCGGCGGCACCGCTATCATTGTCAAGACTCTGACGGACAATAAAAACCGGACCGCCTCCAATGTCAGAAGCGCCTTTACCAAGGGGCAGGGAAGCATCGGAACCCCGGGCTGCGTGTCCTTCATGTTTGATGAGAAGGGGCAGATTATTATTGATAAGGAAGAGTATGAGGCTGAGGATCCGGATGAGCTGATGATGACTGTTCTGGACGCGGGAGCGGAGGACTTTTCGGAGGAAGAGGATGATTACGAGGTGATCACCGATCCCGAGGATCTGGAGAGTGTGCGGAAGGCTTTAGAGGAAGCGGGGATCCCCATAGTCAGCGCGGAGGTAACCATGATCCCGCAGAATTATGTGACCCTCACGGATGAGAATCATATCAAGTGCCTGAACAGAATCCTGGATATTCTGGACGAGGACGACGACGTACAGGCCGTATATCATAACTGGGACGAGTAAAAAGAAACAGGAACTGAGCGGCAGGTGTGAAACGGGATGTGCACATGTTTCGGGGGAATGGGAGAGACGCAGATGGACAGACTGGCAATTGTGGTGCCCTGTTATAAGGAAGAGGAAGTGGTCGAGATCTGCTCCCAGGCTCTCAGAGAGGTTCTGGAAGATCTGATTTCCAAGGAGAAAATCGGCCCGGACAGCTTCATCCTCTTTGTCAATGACGGAAGTAAGGACCGGACCTGGCCGCTGATCGTCAGTGAACATGAGAAGTATCCGGACCGGGTCAAGGGCGTCAATCTGGCGGGAAATGTGGGCCACCAGTACGCGCTGACGGCGGGGCTTCTGACCGCCAGGGATATGTGCGACATGGCGGTTTCCATCGACGCGGATTTACAGGATGATGTGACCGTGATTGAAGAGATGGTGGATTCCTTTCACGCGGGCAATGATATTGTGTACGGGGTCAGAAATGACCGCAGCAGCGACAGCTTTTTCAAGCGGGTCACCGCTCAGGGCTTTTACAAATTCATGAAGGTGATGGGAGTCAAAACCGTTTATAATCACGCGGATTTCAGGCTGATGAGCAAAAGAGCGCTGGATTATTTTGGCCGGTTTAAGGAATCCAACCTGTTTCTGCGGGGCATCATGCCCACCATCGGATACAATACCTCCTGTGTCTACTACAGCCGTAAGGAGCGTGTGGCGGGAGAGAGCAAATATCCGCTTAAGAAAATGCTGGCTCTGGCCCTCAATGGCATCACCTCCTTTTCTGTCAAGCCCATCAACCTGATCATAGGCGTTGGAATCGGCATGATCGGGCTGAGTATTGTGGCCGCCATTTATTCGCTGGTGGAGTATTTTGGCGGCAATACAGTGCCGGGCTGGACATCCCTGATGCTGTCCATCTGGTTTCTGGGCGGCTTTCAGCTGATCGCCATCGGCCTGGTGGGGCTGTATGTTGGCAAGATCTATATGGAAGTAAAAGAAAGACCGAGATACAATATTGAAGAAATTTTAGACTGATCGGAGTGAGACATGAAAAAACTGGGGGACGCTCTGCAGGCGCTGGTATGGCTGTTGTTTACGGTGGCGGTGGGTTTTGGCAGCACCGTGTATTATTTTAATACGATTGCTTCCTTCGCTGCGACGGATGTCATTGGACTTGTGCTGTGGGGAGTCCTGATTTTGATGGTCTTTGTGCTGGCTTTGCTCCTGCATCAGCTGACGGACAGGAAACCGGGATTTTTTCGGCTGGGGGATGGAGCTGCTCTGGTACTGGAGATGATCTGCTGTGTGATTCTGGTGGCGGGAGGCATTTACCTCAGGATTGGGCAGGAGTTTGTGGCCTTCTGGTCGGAGCAGGGTGAGAATCCTGTGGTGGAGGCGGCTTATGTGACGGCCCTGGGTCTGACGGAAAGCTGGTCGGATCTGTTCTCAATGGCCTATGTCTACCTTTTAAATCAGCTGTTTATGCTGGTGGGAAATATCAATCTGGCGGCGGCCGGCATGCAGCTGGTGCTGTTTTCCATATTCTGTTTTCTGGCGTATTTTCTGGTGCGGCGGCTCTGGGGGGCGTTTTGTGCCTGTGTCTGCCTGGGAGGACTGATGCTCTTACCGGAAATGATTCGGGTTTCCATGTACTGTTCTCCGGAAATTCTGCTGATTCTGGCCGCGGTGATTCTGGGCTGGGTGCTGCATCTTTGCTTTGACAGATTTATGAGAAACGGCAGTAAGGCGGCGCTGGATCTGATTGTTCTGATCTGTTTTGCGGCGGGCTGCCGCTATTATCAGAGCGCCCAGGGACTGACGGTACCGGAGTTTGTTTTTCAGGAGAGCGCCCTTGCAGTGAGCGCTCAGACCGCTTTGCTGACGGGACTTCTGGGTCTGATTTTCTTTTTATTTGCCAATGGGAAAGCCCAAAGAGCGTCAGCCGTCTATATGCTCATGGCTGTGATCATTCTGGCGGCGCAGATGCTGGGGATGCAGTCAGACGCAGGCTGTCAGACGGCTCTCAGCGTTGTGATGGTGCTGATTTTCGGGCTTACGCTTCAGGGAGTTCTGGCGGGCAGAGCGTCTGAGGAAGAGGATGGGATGGAGCCGGAGGAAGCGTATGAAGCGGAGTCCGGACCTGAGGATGTGTATGTATCCGGGGCTGATGGGACGTATGAAGCAGAACCTGAGAGACTGAATGGTATGATGGATCAGGAGAGCGGCAGCGCGGCGCCGGAACGGACGGGAATCTTTATTCCCAAATCCATGGAGATTCCGGTCAGGAAAAAGAAGGCAAAGATTGATTATGACAGGGAATTCCCGGAAGAGGAATTGAAGTTTGACATTGAGATTCCGGAAGAGGATGAGTTTGACCGGTAATACATAATTTCCATAAGAAAAGCCACACTAAGAAGAGAATCGAAAGATTTTCTTCTTTCTTTTTTTTCAGGAGGTTTGCAGTGGAAGAGACCAATTCAAAGCAGCAGGAGCAAAGGGAAAGCATCCGTGAAAGCGGTCAGCTTTTATTAAATGAGAATTCACAGAAAAACGAGATTTATCTGGTCACGATCATCGGCGAGGTGGAGGGCCATGATGTGCTGGGAAACAACGCGAAGACTACCAAATATGAGCATGTCCTGCCGCAGCTGGCGGCCATTGAGGACAGCGGGGAGATTGACGGAGTGCTGGTGCTGATCAACACCATGGGCGGAGATGTGGAGGCGGGGCTTGCCATCGCGGAGATGCTGGCCAGTCTGAGCAAGCCCACAGTTTCTCTGGTGCTGGGCGGCTCCCATTCCATCGGGGTGCCCATCGCTGTCAGCACGGATTATTCCTATATTGTCCCCACAGGAACCATGGTGATTCATCCGGTGCGGATGAACGGGACTGTCATCGGCGTGCGCCAGACCTTTGATTATTTCCGCCAGATTCAGGATCGGATTACAGGCTTTGTGGCTTCTCACTGCGGGATCAGTGAAAAGCGTTACGTGGAGCTGATGATGGAGACGGAGATGCTGACCAAGGATGTGGGCAGCATTCTGGTGGGGGAGGATTGCGTCAGAGAAGGAATCATCAACGAGGTGGGCGGCATCAGCCAGGCCATGGGGAAACTTCACGAGATGATAGAGAAAAGAAATGACAAATGAAAAAAACTATGCTAGAATGAAAGCGTTTTGAACGATATTATTTGAGCGGATGAGAAAAGTGAGGATAGCATGGCGGCTGGTTCCGGAAGCAGGACAGGGACAAAAAAGAGCACAGGCACAACAGGAAGCACCCGGGGCGCGGGCAGAAGCACCCGCAGTACCGGTACGGGAAAGAGCACAGGCGGTTCGGGCTCAGGGAAGAGTACCCGCAGCACGGGCCGTACCGGCAGAGGAGGGAGCAGATCCGGTTCGGGCGCCAGGACAGGTACCGGCAGCAGAACGGGAAAGCCAAAGCCGTCTGCCGCTGCCAGAAGACAGCAGCAGGAACTTTATCAGGAGGCTGCCTTTATTGTTGTCTGTGTGTTTCTGGCCTTTCTTTTTTTGTGTAATTTTGGGATCGCCGGGCCTGTGGGTAATTTCCTGAAGGGGATTATGTTCGGGCTTTTTGGGCTGACGGCGTATGCAGCTCCGTTATTGCTTGCGGCGGGTGTGATCTTCTGGTGGATCAACCGGGGGCAGGGCATCGCGTACAGAAAGATCATTCCCGGCTTTCTTTTGCTGATTGATGCGGGGGCCTTCTGTGAGTTATTCGCTAAAAGGCTTGACGATATGGAGCAGTACAGCATTGTCTCTCTGTATGAGAACAGCGCGGAGTACTGGAACGGGGGCGGCGCCCTGGGCGGGTCTGTGGCCTATTGCCTGTATCACTTTCTGTCCACGGCAGGGGCAGTATTGATTTTGCTGGCCGTTGCACTGATCTGTGTGGTACTTCTGACAGAAAAGTCCTTTGTGGGATGGATGCAGAGCATGGGCGAGGCAGCCGGTTCCACTGCCAGCAGAGGCGCGGAGAGCGCAAGACGCCGGCAGCAGCAAAGAGCAGAGGACAGAAGAAACAGAAGAGAACAGGAAGCGCAGGAAACGGAGAACCTGGAGGAAGAGTCCGGGGCGGAGAAACGGGGTGCCTTTTTCCCCTGGGTTCATATGTTAAATAATGATACCAGGAGTACCCGTGCAGAGAAGAGTACTGCCGGGGGAGAGGATGACTGGATCCGGGAGAGCGCGGATCCTGCTTCAAAACAGACGGCAGTCCGGGGAAACTCTGAAACTGCGGAGGATCAGGAGGCTCCTTTCTATAAAAGCGCCCGCGTCCACGAGCCCGAGCCTTCAAAGCCGGTGCAGAAGGAGGCAGAGCCGGAGGAGCCCGGGACGGCTGTCATTGATTTTGACGGAATCCGGGAGCTGACCAGAAGGCGTACATATTATCAGCAGGAGATCTGGCCTGAGCCGGGAGAGGGGGATTCCCAGCAGGAGATGGGCGGCAGATCTGCGGGGGCGGAAGCCTGGCAGGGAAGCTTGGGCAGAGCCGCAGGAATGGGAACACAACCGGAGAGCTTTCGCAGATCTGGAGAAGCGGGATATTTCCAGGAAAGCAGGGACAGAACCGGAGAAATGGAAGCTCAGCAGGGAAGCCCGGGCAGAGCCGGAGGAACAGAAGCCTGGCAGGAAATGCGCGGCAGAACTGGAGAAAGGAAGCCCTCCCAGGGAGGATGGCCTGAAGCCGGGGAAGTGGCTTCCGGAGAGCAAGATTATGAGGAGCCCGGATTCCGGGAGCCGGAAGGGGAATTACCCCCGGGAGAATATGTGCAGCGGGAGATTCCCCGGGAGATTCTTTATGGTAAGGGAAGCTCGGACCCGGCAGGAAAAAGAGTGCCGGAGAGCGCCCAGCGGCCGAAGGCGGAATACCGTTTCCCACCCTTAAGCTTTTTAAATCCGGGAAAGCCCGGAAAGGGGGATTCCCCCAGAGAACTGGAGGAGACGGCCAGAAGACTGAAGGAATGTCTGGAGACCTTTGGCGTCAGAGTCACCATCACCAACATCAGTAAAGGGCCTGCGGTTACCCGGTATGAGATTCAGCCCGAGCAGGGCGTCAAGGTCAGCAAGATCGTCAATCTTTCCGATGACATCAAGCTGAATCTGGCCGCTACGGATATCCGCATTGAAGCCCCCATTCCCGGCAAGGCTGCCATCGGCATCGAGGTGCCCAACCGGGAGAACAGTCCGGTTCCTTTGAGGGATCTGCTGGAATCCGCTGAGTACAGGAATTTTAAAACCGAAAAATCCAAATTGGCTTTTGCGGTTGGAAAGGATATTTCCGGCAAGGTGGTGGTGACGGACATCGCCAAAATGCCTCATGTGCTGATTGCCGGTGCCACAGGCTCAGGAAAGAGTGTGTGCATCAATACCATCATTTTGAGCCTGATCTATAAAGCTTCCCCTGAGGATGTGCAGATGATCATGATCGATCCCAAGGTGGTGGAGTTAAATATTTACAACGGCATTCCTCATCTGATGATTCCTGTAGTGACAGACCCAAAGAAGGCTGCCTCAGCTTTGCACTGGGGCGTGGCGGAAATGATGGATCGGTACGAGAAGTTCGCCCAGCTGGGCGTGCGCGACCTGAATGGTTACAATGCGAAGGCTATGAGCTTAAAGGTTGCGGAGGATGGCACGGAGCTGAAAAAGCTGCCGCAGATCGTCATCATTGTGGATGAGCTGGCGGATCTGATGATGGTCTCCCCGGGCGAAGTGGAGGAGAGCATCTGCCGTCTGGCACAGCTGGCCAGAGCGGCGGGGATTCATCTGATCATCGCCACCCAGCGTCCCAGCGTGGATGTGATCACCGGTCTGATTAAGGCCAATATGCCGTCCAGAATCGCTTTTTCTGTCACCAGCGGTGTGGATTCCCGCACTATTCTGGATATGAACGGAGCGGAGAAGCTTCTGGGCAAGGGGGACATGCTCTTTTATCCCCAGGGCTACGCCAAGCCCACCAGAATTCAGGGAGCCTTCGTTACCGAGGAAGAGATTCAAAGGGTGGTGGATTTCCTGAAAAATCAGAAGCTGGGCAATGTGTACCAGGCGGATATCGAGGAAAAAATGAAAAACCTGGACAGCTCTGCCGAAGCGGACGGTCAGTCCGCAGGGCAGGCGACCGCGAATAACAGGGATGTGCTGTTTCCGGAGGTTGGCCGGTATATCATTCAGAAGGATATGGAGAAGGGCGACAAACCGCCGTCCATCGGGATGCTGCAGAGGGTGTTCAAGATTGGCTTCAACCGGGCAGCTCGGATTATGGATCAGCTCAGCGAGTACGGGGTGGTCAGCGAAGCGGAGGGCACCAAGCCCCGCAAGCTTTTGATGAATATGGAGCAGTTCGAGCAGCTGCTAGAGGAAATCTGAAGGCAGAAATACCTGCCATGAAAGGGATAGAAACGTTTCTGATCAGGGGTCCGGCCGCAGCCGGCAGGCAAAAGGAAGCAGGTCAGGGTATTGACAGACAAAAATGAAGGAGGAGACAAATGAAGAGTGACATTGAAATCGCACAGGAAGCCGTCATGGAGCCCATTGTGAAGGTGGCGGAGCGCGCAGGTATCAAAGAAGACGACCTGGAATTATATGGCAGATATAAAGCCAAAATTTCAGATGAGTATATCAAAAGCAAGGCAAATGAAAAGAACGGCAAACTGATCTTAGTCACTGCCGTCAACCCCACTCCCGCGGGAGAGGGAAAGACGACAGTCAGCATCGGTCTGGGGCAGGCCCTGTGCCGGCTGGGCAAAAACGCGGTGATCGCTCTCCGCGAGCCCTCCCTTGGCCCCTGCTTTGGCATCAAGGGCGGCGCTGCCGGGGGCGGGTATGCTCAGGTGGTGCCCATGGAGGATCTGAACCTGCATTTCACCGGGGATTTCCATGCCATTACCTCCGCCAACAATCTGCTGGCGGCACTTCTGGACAATCATATTCAGCAGGGAAATGAGTTAAATATCGACCCCCGAAATATCGTCTGGAAGCGCTGCATGGACATGAATGACCGGGTTCTGCGCAACATCGTGGTGGGCCTTGGCAGCAAGGCGGACGGTTTTGTCAGGGAAGATCATTTTGTGATCACCGTGGCCAGCGAGGTCATGGCAGTTCTGTGCCTTGCCACAGATATGCAGGATCTGAAGGAACGGCTGGGGCGCATGGTGGTGGCCTATGATCTGAGCGGAAAGCCGGTGACGGCAAAAGACCTGAAGGCTGTGGGCGCCATGGCGGCGCTGTTAAAGGACGCCATCCGGCCCAACCTGATTCAGACGCTGGAGCATACTCCGGCTCTGGTCCACGGCGGTCCCTTTGCCAATATCGCCCATGGCTGTAATTCTGTGATCGCCACGAAAACCGCCCTGAAAATGGCGGATTATGTGGTGACAGAGGCAGGCTTTGGCGCGGATCTGGGCGCGGAGAAGTTTTTTGACATCAAATGCCACATGAGCGGCCTTCAGCCCGACGCTGTGGTTTTGGTTGCAACTTTGAAGGCTTTGAAGTATAATGGCGGAGTGCCAAAGAGCGAGGTTTCCAGGCCGGACATGGACGCGTTGAAGCGCGGCATCGTGAATCTGGAGAAGCACATCGAGAATCTGCAGAAGTTCGGAGTGCCGGTGGTGGTGACCCTGAATGCCTTTACCACCGATACCCAGGAGGAACTGGATTATGTCAGGAGCTTCTGTCAGGAGAGAAACTGCGAGTTTGCCGTCTGTCAGGTCTGGGCCAAAGGCGGAGAGGGCGGAGAGCTTCTGGCCCGGAAGGTTCTGGATACCCTGGAGACAAAGGAGAGCCACTTCCATCCGCTTTATGATGTGAACGATACCCTGGTGCACAAGATTGAGACCATCGCCAGGGAAATCTACGGCGCGAAGAGCGTGAATTTCGCTCCGGCAGCCGCAAAGCAGCTGGCCAATCTGGAAAAGCTTGGCTTTGGAAATCTGCCCGTCTGCATGGCCAAGACCCAGTATTCCCTGAGTGACAATCCGGAGCTTCTGGGCCGTCCTGAGGGCTTTGAGCTGAACGTGCGGGAGGCCTATGTATCCGCGGGCGCCGGCTTTGTGGTGGTGCTGACCGGGTCTGTGATGACCATGCCCGGCCTTTCCAAAAATCCGGCGGCCTACGGAATCGACGTGGACGAAAGCGGCAGAATTACAGGATTATTTTAAAAAAACATGCGCCGCAGCGGCAGGGAATGCAGTGCAACGCAGCCCGCGGCCGGCGCGGCAGGTCAATACAATTGTAAGGAGCATTATGGCAGCCACACTTATTGACGGAAAAAAGATTTCCGCTCAGATCAAGGAAGAAGTAAAAGAGGAGGTTCTGCTTTTGCAGCAAAAAGGCGTCACCCCCTGCCTGGCAGTGATCCAGGTGGGAAATGATCCCGCTTCCTCTGTATATGTGAGAAATAAACGAAAGGCCTGTGAATATACAGGCATCCGGTTTGCAGACTATCTGCTGGCGGAGGATACGGATCAGCAGACCCTGCTTACAAAAATCCAGGAGCTGAATGAGGATGCTTCTGTGCATGGAATTTTAGTGCAGCTTCCTCTGCCGGAGGGAATCGATGAGAAGGCGGTGACCCGCGCTATCCGGCCCTCCAAGGATGTGGACGGGTTTCACCCGGTCACCGCGGGTGCCCTTTTTCTGCGAGAAAAGGGCTTTGTCAGCTGTACGCCCGCAGGCATTCTGCAGCTGTTAAAGAGAAGCGGCATTGAAATTGCGGGGAAGGAATGCGTGGTGCTGGGCCGCAGCAATATCGTGGGTAAGCCTATGGCCGCCCTGCTTTTACAGGAAAACGGCACAGTCACGGTGACACATTCCAGAACGAAAAATCTGCGCCAGGTGACCGGAAGAGCGGATATCCTGGTGGTGGCGGTGGGCAGGCCCCGCTTTGTGGATGATACTTATATTAAGGAAGGAGCGGTCGTCATTGATGTGGGAATTCACAGAAATGAGGACAATAAGCTCTGCGGGGATGTGGATTTTGAGAAGGTGGCGCCCAAATGCAGCGCCATTACCCCGGTACCCGGCGGCGTAGGGCCGATGACGGTGGCAATGCTTCTGAAAAACTGTGTGGAAGCCGCCAAGGTGGAGAGTAATTTATGAATTGTCCGAAATGCGGACAGCCGATAAAGGAAGGAATGCTCTATTGTGAGCATTGCGGCTGGGAGATGCATCTGGTGCCGGAGTTTGACACCCAGGTGGAGGAAAGCATTGCCGCCAGCATGCAGGAGGTCATGCATCAGGGCTTTGAGCCAAAAGACCAGGACCCTGCTTTTGTCCCGGAAGAAAAGACGAAACCGGCATCCAGAAGGTGGGTGCTCATTCCCATTGGACTGCTGACGGCGCTTCTGATCGTGCTGATTGTGGTTGTGGTGGTATCTTCCAGGCACTCGTCCTGGTATGATTCGCCTGAGCAGCAGCTTGCTTCCGCGCAGGAATATGCGGCAAAAGGCAATTATGACGGCGCAGTGGAATGCTATTTAAGAGTCATCGAGCTGGTACCGGATCAGCTGGAATATCAGATGGAGCTTGCGGAGCTTTATGTGGCCCTGGACAGGGCGGATGAGGCGCTGCAGATTTATCGCGCTGTTTTGATGAATGAGGAGGCTGGGCTGGAGATCAGGCTCCAGGCGGGCCAGGGAATTGTGGATTATTATTCCGCTGACGGAGATTACAGGAGCATTGCTCAGATTCTGGTGGAGCTGGGAACGGAGGAGGTAAAGGTAGCCTTCGCTGATTACCTGGCGGAACCTGTGACCTTCAGTCAGCCGGAGGGAATTTTTACAGATGAAATTATTCTGAAGCTGAGCGCATACAGCAGCGGCAAAATTTACTATACGCTGGACGGCTCAAAGCCGGATGAGACCAGTGAGCTGTATACTTCCCCCATTTATCTGGAGGAAGGGACTACGGTGGTGTCCGCAGTCTATATCAATCCATATGGAGTGAAAAGTACGGTCACCACAGCTACCTATCTGATCGATACTTCCACGCCCTATCCCCCGGAGCTTCTGACCTACAGCGGTAAATATGATTACCCTCTGGAGATTGTGGCTCAGGCGGAGGAGGGAGCTACGATTTATTATACGGTGGATGGAGGAGTTCCGGATGCGGACAGTACGCTGTATGAGGAAGGCCTTTATGCCAGAGAAGGCACCCATACCTACCGGTTTGTGGCTGTCAGTGAGGCCGGGCTTGTCAGTGATGTGATCAGCAGGACCTATACCGTTGATTTTTCCTGGGCGGAGTACAGCAGTGATGAGGCCTGGGAGCTTTTAGTCAGCGCACAGATGGAGGCCGGTGTGATCACAGACCAGGATGGAACCGTTGCGGATCATCCGGAATATGTCTATATTTATCAGTATCTGTATCCGGTTTCCGCGGGGGAGGATGCTTATTATCTGTTCGCGGAGGTCAACCGGGAAACGGAGCTGTCTCAGACCGGGACGGTCATTCAGAACCGGACGGGGATCTATTATGGCGTAGACTGTTCCACCGGGGAGGTGGTGAGACTGGTGCTTTCCGGGGGAAGGTATGCAGCAGAATGAATACCGCTGTCATAGAAGGCTATTGTGATATGTCCGGTGACTCCGGAAATGCTGTAGGATCTGCACAAGTTATTTCGTGACAGTTCCGTACCATGTATAGCTGTGAAAAATAGCGGAAAATCATAAAAGCGAGGAGAGGATTTATGTATCAGATTTTGAACGCAAGATGGCTCAATGACAATATTTTTCTGATGGACATTGAGGCCAGAAGGGTGGCTGACCGGTGCCAGCCGGGACAGTTTATCATTGTCCGCGTGGATAAGGACGGGGAGAGAATCCCGCTGACGATCTGCGATTATGACCGGGAAAAGGGCAGCGTGACCATCGTCGCTCAGGTAGTGGGGGCGGAGACTTATCGTTTGTCCAGACTGGGAGCGGGCGACTACGTGCAGGATTTTGTGGGACCTCTGGGGAAGGCCTCCGAGTTTGTAGAGACGCCCATAGAGGAATTGCAAAAGAAAAAGATTCTGTTCATTGCCGGCGGTGTGGGCGCGGCCCCTGTGTATCCTCAGGTGAAATGGCTGAAGGAGCGGGGCGTGGCTTCCGATGTGATCCTGGGCGCCAGGAGCAGGGAGATACTGATTCTGGAGGATGAGCTGAAGGCTGTGGCCCGGAACCTGTACATATCTACAGATGACGGCTCCTACGGCACAAAGGGCACAGCCTCCGTGGTACTGCAGAATCTGTATGACGCTGGACAGACCTATGATGTGTGCGTGGTCATCGGTCCTATGATTATGATGAAATATACCTGTCTGCTGACCAGACAGCTGGGGCTTCCCACGGTGGTGTCGATGAACCCCATCATGGTGGACGGCACCGGCATGTGCGGCGCTTGCCGTCTGACTGTAGGAAATGAGGTGAAGTTTGCCTGCGTGGACGGACCGGAGTTCGACGACCATCTGGTGAATTTCGATGAGGCCATGAAGCGCCAGACCTTATACAAAACAGAGGAAGGCAGAGCCTATCTGAGAGCAAAGGAAGGGGAGACCCATCACGGCGGCTGCGGACAGTGCGGAGGTGACAGAGCATGAATGTTTTAGAGAGAATTCCTGTCAGAGAGCAGGACGCAAAAGAGCGGGCTGCCAATTTTAAGGAGGTATGCCTGGGATATAATATGGAAGAGGCCGTGGAGGAGGCCAATCGCTGCATCGGCTGCAAAAACGCCCAGTGCGTCAAGGGCTGCCCGGTAGCCATCGACATTCCCGGTTTCATTGACCAGGTCAAAAAAGGCGATATCGCCGCGGCTTATCAGGTGATCAGCAAGGCCAGCGCCCTGCCTGCGGTGTGCGGCCGTGTCTGCCCCCAGGAGAGCCAGTGCGAGGGCAAGTGCCTGCGCGGCATCAAGGGAGATCCGGTTTCCATCGGCAAGCTGGAGCGCTTTGTGGCGGATTATGCCAGAGAGCATGAGATTAAGCCGGAGCTTCATGTGGAGAAAAAGGGCAAAAAGGTGGCGGTCATTGGTTCCGGTCCTGCAGGCTTAACCTGTGCGGGAGATCTGGCAAAGGCCGGATATGACGTGACTATCTTTGAGGCCCTGCACGAGGCCGGCGGCGTGCTGATCTACGGCATTCCGGAGTTCCGTCTTCCCAAGGAGGAAGTGGTGGAAGCGGAGATCCGCAACGTGACCGAGCTTGGCGTCAAAATTGAGACCAACGTGGTGGTGGGCAAGAGCGTTACCATCGATGAGCTGATGGAGGAAGAGGGCTTTGAGGCGGTGTTTATCGGCTCCGGCGCCGGACTTCCCAAATTTATGGGCATCCCCGGCGAGAACCTGAACGGCGTTTTTTCCGCCAACGAGTATCTGACCAGAAGCAACCTGATGAAGGCCTTCCGCGATGATTACGAT
>JAJPYH010000226.1:34948-37790 GCA_021205045.1 Lachnospiraceae bacterium
ACCACCTACCTCTACAGACTTAGTTACGTCTTCATCGTTAGATTTGTATATGAGACAGGCGTATCTTAATGTGATCATGCGGGGCAAAAAGGTGGCTGTAGTAGGCGGCGGCAATGTGGCCATGGACGCGGCCCGCACCGCTCTGCGCCTGGGCGCGGAGACCCATATCGTTTACCGCCGCAGCGAGGAGGAGCTTCCCGCCAGGGTGGAGGAGGTTCATCACGCCAAGGAAGAGGGCATCATCTTTGACCTTCTGACCAACCCGGTGGAGATCCTAAGCGATGAGAACGGCTGGGTCAGAGGCATCAAATGTGTCAGAATGGAGCTGGGCGAGCCGGATGAGAGCGGTAGACGCAGACCCGTGGTGAAGAAGGGCTCCGAGTTTGAGATCGAGCTGGATACCGTGATCATGGCCCTGGGCACCTCCCCCAACCCCCTGATTTCCAGCACCACTCAGGGACTGGAGACCAACAAATGGAAGTGTATTATAGCCGATGAAGCCAACGGCAGGACCACCAAGGAGGGCGTCTATGCCGGCGGTGACGCGGTGACCGGCGCGGCCACGGTGATTCTGGCCATGGGCGCCGGAAAAGCGGCCGCGAAGGGGATTGACGAATACCTGAGCGCGAAGTAAAGCGGAGAAAATTCCGGATAAGGAGTATGACGGGCTGTTTTGCGACAGCCCGTTTGCTGTATAAGAGAGATATTATGAAAATCGACATCATCGCAGTAGGAAAAGTAAAAGAAAGCTTCTACCGGGAAGCCGTCGCTGAGTTTGAGAAGCGTCTGAGCAAATACTGTAAGCTCCGGATTGTGGAAGTGGCGGATGAAAAGACGCCTGAGGGCGCGTCCCCGGCGCAGGAGGAACAGATTAAGGCAAGAGAGGGTGAGCGCATCCTGAAAAATCTGCGGGAGGACGCCTATGTCATTACTCTGGAAATCCAGGGTCAAAAGTTGGACAGCCTTTCCTTCGCGCAGCGGCTTGACCATCTGGGAGTGCAGGGCAAAAGCCATCTTCAGTTTGTCATCGGAGGTTCTCTGGGACTGGATCAGCGGGTGTCTCAAAGGGCGGACTTCAAACTCAGTTTCTCTGATATGACATTTCCCCATCAGCTGATGCGGGTGATTTTACTGGAGCAGATCTACCGGGCTTACCGTATTATCAATGGGGAGCCCTATCATAAGTGATGGAAACAGAAAAAAATCCAATCAGGCGCAGCTGCAATATATAGCAGCTGGCCTGGTTGGATTTTTTTGTTTCAAAGAGGCAGGCATTTTACTGCTCATCCATAGCCATCACCATGACAGAAGCCTGGAAAACTCCCTGGTCATAGCGGAAGCTGGCGCTTCCGTTGTGGCGCCTGGCGATGGCGGTGACGGAAGCCGTTCCCAGGCCGAAGCCCTCATGTCTGGAGGAGAGAAATTTGCCTCCTTTCATCAGGGGCGCGGAGACGCAGCTGTTGTCCACCGCCAGAAGGATCTGCTGCTCATCCGCTCTGGCGAGGATGCGGATAAAGGGAGTCCCGTCCTGCATTTCCCGGCAGGCCAGGAGCGCGTTTTCCAGAAGGTTTCCCAGCATGGAGCAGAAATCCGGCTCGCTGAGGGGCAGAACCTCCGGCAGACTCAGCTTCGCGGTGAATTCATTGCCGGATTTTTCAGCCTCCTCACAGTAGTAGCTGACCAGCGTGTTGACAGCGTAGTTTTTGCAGAAGGAATGGCTGGCGGCGGAGGGAAGGCTCTGCTCATAATTTGCCATATATTCCCGCAGGGCTTCCTCCCGGCCAGTGTTGAGATAGCTGTTGATGATCCGCAGATGCTGGGCCAGGTCGTGGCGCGCCTGCCGGGTTTCCTCTATGTGGCGGGAGAGCTGGCTGTACTGAGTCCGCTGGATGGCCAGCAGATTGGCCTGCGAGGCGGCCTGTTCGGCCGTCACCGCCTCCTGGCGGATCACATCCAGGGACTGAAACAGCACCAGATAGATGCCGAACATTCCCAGGATCAGAAGAACCCGTGAGAAAAAGAAGCGGAACTGATAGACATTTTCCGGCGAAATATCGGCGGTGTACATCATGACGATGACCGTTGTGAAAGCCGGAAGCATCCAGATCACGCGCCAAAGGGAGGGCGCTTCGGTCTGAAACACCAGATCCTTTGTGCGCCGCAGAAAGAGCACCATAAAGGGGCTGGTCACAGCTAAGAGCAGGAGGTTGATCAGAAGGCTGCGGAGCGTATTGAAGGTGAGTGTGGAGCTGTAGAAAAGGCGTGCCTCCAGAAAATAGGCGCTTCCGCGCACCACAACCGTATAGTCGAAGAGAAAAACATACAGAAACAGAGCCTTCCACCGGTTGGTCCGGATACTGGCCATAAAGGTTATAAAGCAGATGGCGGCAAATAAAAATTCAGTCGCCCGTTCCGGGAGTCCTTCCTGCAGAGCCATCCAGGCGTAGAGAACGAATTGGGCGAGCTGAGTGGTGCCGATGAGCAGTGCAATGACCCACACCGGGAGACGCAGCTCCTTCCGGAAAGGAATATAACCAAGAATCCGATAGGGGAGTGTGAAAGTGGTTTCTGTAAGAGCGTACATGAGAAAAGAAACAGGGTTCATCCTTCGGATCCCTCCTTTCGCAAAGTCGAAATTGTAAATTACGATTCACAGGTGTTTTCAGCTCCTTTACAGGACGCCTTACAGGTGTACGAGACGCCCTTCGGCTGCCGGACATGCGCAAAAGCGTCCGCTGTGAATAAGTATAACCGAACAGATAGTATCATAAAATAATAACTGACACAAGATGTCATTTTTTTGCACAAGATGCAAAAAATCAAAACAGATATGTGATAAAAT
>JAJPYH010000226.1:37800-41107 GCA_021205045.1 Lachnospiraceae bacterium
CTGGGGTTTTGCACGGGGATTCTGCTTTATGGTAAACGACAAATTACTTTTGCTGTTCACCAAAGGTTCCGGCAACAGCATGAGGAGTAAGGAAAAGATATTATTTTGGAAAGGTGGCAGCAGATATGCTGCAGGTGAAAACATGAATAACAGGATTAGCTACACACAGGTCGTATGGGAGATTACCAGGCTTTTGCAGGAGGCGGAGTCTCTGGAGGACGCCCTGCGGACAAGTCTGGACGAGGTAGTGAAGGCGGTGGGCGCGGAGGCGGGCACTGTCTGGTTTTACAATTCCCACGGAGACAAGAGGATTTACCCCTCCTTCTGGATCGGCGGGGCGGATCTGACAGGGATGAGCCTGGCTCCCGGCGAGGGCATCGCGGGCGCCGTGGTGCAGACGGGAAAGACCACCGCGGTCAAGGGCTGCCAGAAGGATGAGCGCTGGGCCGGACGTTTCGACGCGGCCACCGGTTTTGTGACAAGGAGTATGGTCTGCGTGCCCCTGGCCAATAAATATGAGGTCATCGGCTGCATCCAGATTATCAATAAAAAAGACGGCTCCCTGTATGATGATGAGGATGTCGGTCTTTGCGAGAATCTGGCGATGCTGACTGCCATCGCGGTGGACGGCAGAGGGCTGAACCTTGGTTTTACAGAGGAAAAGAAGGCGATTATTTCCCTGCGCGATGTGAAGAAGACCTTCGGACAGGGGGAAACGGCGGTTCATGTGTTAAAGGGCGTGAATCTGGACGTCCGGGAGGGAGAATTCCTGGTAATCCTGGGTGAGTCCGGGTGCGGCAAGTCCACCATGCTCAACATTATCGGCGGCATGGACCAGCTGACCAGCGGAACGTTTCTGTTTGACGGGCAGGATTACTCCCATGCGGATGAGAAGACACTGACCATGTACCGCAGACATTCGGTAGGGTTTATTTTCCAGGCCTATAACCTGATGCCGACCCTGACGGCGGAGGAGAACCTGGACTTTATCGGGGAGCTCTGCGACGACCCCATGGATGCCGAGGAGGCGCTTAAGAGCGTCGGACTGCTCCAGCGCAAGGACAATTATCCTGCCCAGATGTCCGGAGGCCAGCAGCAGCGCGTCTCCATCGCCAGGGCGCTGATCAAGAAGCCGAAGCTGATTCTGGCGGATGAGCCTACGGCCGCGCTGGATTATGAGACCAGTATCGAGGTGCTCACCGTGCTGGAGGACGTGATCAAGGCCGGGACCACGCTGATGATGGTGACTCACAATGAAGAGATCGCCAAGATGGCCAACCGTGTGATCCGCATGAAGGGCGGCGTTGTCTCCGAGGTGATCGTGAACCGGCATCCGGCCAGTGCAAAGGAGTTGGTGTGGTAATGAAAAAGACGAAATGGAAGCATCTGCTTCGCACAATTAAGAAAAATGGCGTTTCCTTTTTTGCCGTGTCTTTTATTGCGGCGACCAGTATCGCGATTTTCCTGGGGCTGCAGTCCGCCGGCACCGCGATTCTGAGGGAGGCGAGCAATTATTATATCAACAATAAACTGGAAACCCTTGAAATCTCCTGCGCCAACGGCATTACCCAGGAGGATATCGAGGCCATTGCCGCATGGGACGGCGTTGACCTGGTGGAGGGAGGCTATACCACCACCCTGATCATGGACGGAGAGGAGGAAAAGATTATCCTCCAGGCGCTTTCTCTCTGCAGTGAGATGAATGTGGCCACCGTGATTGAGGGGACGCTGCCCACCGGAACCGATCAGGCGGCAGTGGAGGAGACCTTTGCTGAGAAGCAGGGAATCCAGGTCGGCGATGTGATTACCCTGGAGCATGACGGAGAGCTTCTGTCGGACACCTTTGAGATCACGGCCATTATCAACATGCCCTCCTTCAGCTGCGCCTCGCTGCAGGATTCCCGGGGCAGAAGCGATGTGGGGCTTGGCTCCGCTTCCTATTACATAGCCGTTGCTCTGGAGGCCTTTGATTCTTCCTATTATGACGATTGCTTTACGACAGCGTATGTGAGAAATAACGCGCTGGATGAGTTATATTATTATTCCACCGCCTATACGGAGCAGGAGACGGCTTTCAAAGAGATGGTGGAGGAGCTTGGGGCGGAACGGGCCGAGCTGAGGTATCAGTCTCTTTCCGGAGATGCGGATTCTGAGATCGCCGACGCCCAGGCGGAGATTGATGACGGGCAGACGGAGATCGACGATGCGGAGGCGGAGATCGCGGATGCGGAGTCCGAGATCAGAGACGCCCAGGCCCAGATCAATGATGGCCAGGCACAGATTGATGCTTCCCAGGCACAGATTGATGCTGCCGAGGCACAGATCGCGGCCTCTCAGACAGAGCTGGACGCTGCCACCCAGGCCATGCAGGCGCAGGTAGCGGCGGGCCTTGTGTCAGCCCAGGCCGCGGAGGCTGCGCTGGCGGAAAATACAGCCCAGCTGGAAGCCGCAAAAACCCAGCTGAATGCGCAGAAAGCTGCACTGGCTGATGCCCAGGAGGAGCTGGCGCAAAAAAAGCAGGAGCTTGCCAGCGCCAGGGCTCAGCTGGCGGATAAGCAGCAGGAGCTGGAAGATGCGAAGACAGAGCTGGAAGACGCCCGCACGGAGCTGGCGGACGCCAAAGCTGAGCTTGCCGATAAAAAGCAGGAGCTTGAGGATGCAAAGACGGATCTGGCTGAGGCCAAAGAAGAGCTGGAGGACGCCCGTGTGGAACTGGCGGATGCTGAAGAAGAGGTAGCCGACCTTGAGCTGAAGGACTGGATCGTATCTGTGAGAAATGATGTGGGAGACGTCCGCGGTGTGGAGACCATCGTAGAGAGTATTTACGGACTCAGCTATTCCATGTCCATTATTTTCCTGCTGGTGGCAGTTGTGGTCTGCTACGCGGCGATCACGCGCATGATTGACGAGCAGCGCGCTCTCATCGGTGCGCAGAAGGCGCTGGGCTTTACCTCCGGAGAGATTCTGAAGCATTATATGGAGTACAATACCCTCTGTGCGATCCTGGGCTTTTTGCAGGGGTGGCTTTCCAGTGTTGTGATTGTGGAGATTCTGGTACTGCATATCTTCACGCCCAAATTCCTGCTGGGAAGCGTCCCGCTGATCTTTGACTGGAAGGGTGCCCTGCTGACGGCGGCCATCTGCCTGGTGATTTTCCTGGCCTCCACCTATGTGGCCTGCGCCAAGCTGGTGCGCCTGCCTGCGACCACGCTGCTGCGCGGCGAGGTGCCGGTGCGGGAGAAGCCCTTCTTCTTTGTGTCAAGCATTTTTGAAAATGTCCCGAAAAATCTTTAACATTAGCCCCGAC
>JAJPYH010000046.1 GCA_021205045.1 Lachnospiraceae bacterium
ATGGCTTATAGGAATCTTTTCAAAAACCGCTTGCAATTTGACAGAAAGAGTGCTATAGTAGATAAGGTTAATTAAATGCTCAATGATAATGAGAGAAGCGTATAGATAGCGTTTATCTATTGACATTAAGAAGGATGGAGGTCTTAAAATGGCTAAAGCGAGGGTAAAACCTGTAAAGGGAACGACCACGCCATGGAGCAAGGCGATTAAGCGCGACTGGCAGCTGTACCTGATGGTATTGGTGCCGCTTGTGCTGGTGTTTGTCTTTGTCTATGGTGCGTATCCCGGTCTGCGCATGGCATTCATGGATTATAAGCCGGCCAAGGGCTATGCGGGCAGCGAGTGGGTGGGATTGGAGACATTCCGGAAGATTTTCCAGGATGCGGATTTTATCCGTGCGCTGCGCAATTCAATTGTATTTAACCTGCTGGATCTGCTGGTAGGCTTCCCGATGCCCATCATTCTGGCTCTGATGCTGAATGAACTGAGGTTTCAGAGGTTCAAGAAGGTCTCTCAGACCATTCTTTACATGCCTCACTTCCTGTCCTGGGCTATCATCGGCAGCATCGCGCTGACCATGTTCAAGCCCTCCAGCGGCCTGATCAATACTGTCCTGTTGAATGCAGGCGTGATTTCCCAGGGTATTCCTTTCCTCAATGAGAAGTGGCACTGGGCCGTGACCTATCTGCTCATCGGCGCATGGCAGAGCATGGGCTGGGGCACTATCCTGTATCTGGCGGCTATTACCGGCATCAGCGCTGATCTGTATGAGGCGGCCATGATTGACGGTGCCAACCGGTGGAAGAGAATGTGGTATATTACCCTGCCTGGCATCAAGAGTACGATCGTCACACTGCTGATCATGAACCTGGGCAAGGTGATGGGTTCCAACTTCGAGCGTCTGAAGGCCTTTGAGAATTCCATGGTCAAGGATTTCCAGTATCAGCTGGCCATCTATATTTATAATAAAGGTCTTAGCAATCAGAAATACAGTATGGCTACCGCCGTGGGTCTCTTCCAGTCTCTGGTGGGCCTGGCTCTGGTGCTTTTGACTGACCGTATCGCCAAGGCAATGGGCGAGAACGGATTACTGTAGGGGAGGTGCGAACGTATGGCAAAGAATAATGAAAAAGAAGTAGAAGACAGATCAGCTGGTGCCCGCGCCATTGTCAAGTTCCGGGTCAGTGATGTTCTCATTATCCTGTTTGTCAGCATTTTGTGCCTGACCTGCATTCTGCCCATTCTCCATGTGCTGGCCAAGTCCCTTTCCAGCAACACGGCGGTTCTGGCAAGGAGGGTGTATTTCTGGCCTGTGGAATTTTCGCTGGCGGCTTATAAGGAGGTTTTCGCGGACTCTTCCATGACCTATTCCATGTTCTTCTATTTGGAGTTCACATTGATCTACACAATCCTGGGCATGGTAGCCTGTACCTGTGCGGCTTATCCGCTCTCCAAGAAGAGACTGAAGGGCAGGAGTGTGCTGACCTTCCTGCTGATGGTACCCATGTATTTCTCCGCCGGTATCATCCCCCAGTATCTGCTGTATTTTAATCTGGGAATTTACGACACCATGTGGGTGCTGATCCTTCCACTGATCTATTCCGCATACAATATGCTGATCATGAAGAACTTCTTCATGACCACTATTCCGGAGAGTCTGGAGGAATCCGCATTCCTGGACGGCGCATCCAACTTCCAGATTTTATTCAAGATTGTGCTGCCGCTGTGCAAGCCGATCCTGGCAACCCTTTCCCTGTTCTACGCGGTAGGACGTTGGAATTCCTACGCAGACAATATGTACTTTACCCGTTCTTCCGAGCTGAAGATGATCCAGTACAAGCTGTATCAGCTGGTGGCGGCGGCGTCCGAGTCTCAGACATTCTCTCTGGATACCGGCAGTAACATTGAGTCCACACCGGAAGTGCAGCAGGCGGCCTGCGTTATGTTTGCTACAGTCCCGATCCTAATCATCTATCCCTTCGTGCAGAAGTATTTCGTACAGGGCACCATGGTGGGCGCAGTGAAGGAGTAATCTTAAACTTTATAGTGAACGACAAAGTCCTTTGCCGTTCACTATATGTGTTATTTCAATTTTCGATAATTTTTCGACATTCTGTCGAATCATTATAATATATATTCTACTTAAAAAAGGAGGAAAAAAATTATGTTCAACGCAATTTCCCGCAGAGATTTTATGAAGGGATTGATGGTTGGCGGCGTGGCGGTAGGTTCCGCCGGACTTCTGTCTGCCTGCGGCAGCAGCTCTTCCAGCTCTTCCACCAGCTCCAGCTCTGAGGACTCTTCCAGCTCCGAAAGCTCCAGCTCCGAAAGCTCCAGCTCTGAGACTACGGAAACCGTAGCCGGCATGGACGGATGGACCGCTTTTGACGAGACAGTTACCCTTCAGATCCCTGTGTATGACCGCGGCAGCTCCAGCAACGGTGTTGCCGATGTGGTAGACAACTACTGGACCAACTGGATTCAGGAGAACTTCGGTGATGTATACAATATCGATGTTCAGTTCGTAGCGATCACCCGTTCCGATGTTATGACCGACTACGGTCTGCTGGCCGCTTCCCAGTCCCTTCCCACCATTCTGATGGAGTACGACTATGATAAGCTGGCCACCTGGCAGTCCGAGGGTTATTCCGCACCCTATGATATGGAAGAGTTCAAGACTGTCGCTCCCACCTTCTATCAGATGATGGTAGACGAGGGTACCGACAGCTATACTCAGCTGGATGATGATGATTATCTGATGCTGGGCAAGATACCCCATGGTCATACCACCTACTCCTTTGTGACCTTCTACCGTAAGGACTGGTTGGAGGAGGCCGGCTACAGTGAGTATCCGTCAACCGCTTCCGAGTTAAATGACCTGTATGAGAAGCTGGTGGAGAACGGACACAGTGCACCTCTGGGCGGCACCAAGGTATCCGGCGCCGGCATTGACCAGAACTATGCTTACAGAGACTATCCGCAGGATGAGGAGACCTGGGTTACCACCGGCGACTATCAGATTCCCGCTCTGTCCACCGAGGCACAGCGCAGATTCCTGAAGCTGGAGAATTATCACTACAATCAGGGCTACACTAATCAGGAGTATTACATGAGAGACTCGACTGAGGCTCAGTCTGATTTCATCAATGGCCTGTGCTTCACCTATTCCTGCTACACCTCCTCCTCCATCACGGTTCTGGACAGCTTCTATGAGACCAACCCGGATGCGGAGCTTCGTGTTTGCGTTTGCAGCAGCGAATTTATCCAGGACGATACCTGGGGTTCCAACAACTCCTATCGTCCCAACAACATGTTCGGCGCCATGATTTCCCGCTCCACCACCGCTACCGATGATGAGTTCAAGGCAGCTGAGATGTACATGGAATGGATGTGCCAGGAGGATGTGCTCTTCACCATGCAGTGGGGCATTGAGGACATCAACTTTGAGTACATTGACGGTACCCCGACTGTGATCTCCTCTGATGATTCCAGATATGACGCAACCTATGCTCAGGGTCACAACAACAATGTAGACTACTGGTGTATCGTGACCTCTATTAAGTCGCTGGGCGACATTGAGTCCGACATTGCGGCTATCACACCTCAGGGTGTTCCTCAGGACTTCTATCAGGATATCCTGGACAACTACTATGGACAGAATCAGCTCTACAATGACGGCTACGCGAACTCCGACGCTCTGTTCGGTGCTTCCCTGGATTCCGTCAGTGAGTACAGCCAGACTCTGTATGATCTGTACACCGAGTATCGTGACCTGCTGGTGATGTGCGATCCGGATGAGTTCGATACCCTGTATGATGAGTACAGTGAGAAGTATCTGGCTGCCGGCTATCAGGAGGTTATCAATGAGAGACTTGAGCTCTACAACGAGGGCCTGACCACCAAGCTGCCCACCGCATAAGACAGCGAAGTCTGTAAATATTCCGGGAGTCTGAACTGCAGTCTGTATGTGTGAATTCCCTGCAGACTGTATGTTGACGGCACTTTCATGAGAAAGAACGGATGAATTGAAATCCTCCGGCTTAATTGTAATTTAAGCCGGAGGATTTTTTAAAGGACTGATTTTTGCTAAATGAGTTTCTGATTGGCGGCAAAACCTCCGGAAACGAGAATGATACTTGATGTTAGAAGGAATACATATATAATGAAAATGAAGAAAAAGGCAAAAAATATTTGCCGTTTCGTACAGGTGTAATAAATTTGAAAGAGACAGAAAGAAGGATTTTGTTCTGTTAAGCGATACAATCTGAATTCTTCGCTCTGTTAATCAATATATCAAATAATAAAAAGGAAGGTTAAAGGAGGCTGCTATGGCAAAGCTAGAATTCGACAAAACACAGATTGAGGAAGTCATTGACAAAGTGGTCAGAAAGACCATGAACATGGATCTAACCTGGGACTGGCCCTGCGGCGTGGCTTACTACGGCGTCAGCGAGGCCTATGAGAAGACGGGGAAGGAGGAGTATCTGACCCTGTTAAAGGACAGAGTGGATGAACTGATTGATCTTGGACTCCCAAAGGTATGGACAGTGAACGCCTGTGCTATGGGTCACTGCCTTGTCACTCTGTATCAGGCGACAGGAGAGCAGAAATATCATGATATTCTGATGTCCAAGATTGCTTATCTCAAAAACGACGCTCTTCGCTTTGGCGATCATGTGTTACAGCACACAGTCTCCGCCAACAACGACTTCCCGGAGCAGGCCTGGGCGGACACCCTGTTTATGGCAGCCTTCCTGCTGCTGCGCGTGGGCGTCATGGAGAATGATCAGGAACTGATCGACGACGCTTTAAATCAGTGGTACTGGCATATTGAATACCTGCAGGATCCGGCCAGCGGCTTTTATTATCACGGTTATGACAACATTGCCAAAAATCATATGTCCGGCATTTACTGGGGCCGTGCCAATGCCTGGGCTGCCTATACCATGTCCAAGGTGGGAGGTATCCTGCCGCAGTGCTATCTGTATCCCAAATATCTGGAGATCGCAGGCTCTCTGAATGAGCAGCTGGCGGCTTTGAAGACCGTGCAGACCGAAAACGGCCTCTGGAGAACGGTTCTGGATGATCCGGAGTCCTATGAGGAGATCTCTGCCTCCGCAGGTATCGCGGCGGCCATGCTGGAGCGCGGCAACGTGTTGCACACCAAGTACATCAATAAGTCTATCAAGGGGCTGCTGGCCAATATCAGCGAAGACGGCAAGGTCATGAACGTATCCGGCGGCACGGCGGTCATGAATGACAAAGAGGGCTATCGCGGCATTCCGAAGCGCTGGATTCAGGGCTGGGGCCAGGGACTAGTGCTGGCATTCTTCTCCACGCTGTTAGTGTCTGACAAGATTCAGAAGGACGGAGCTTTATAAAGAATTCCTGCTGACGAAAGCTGCGGCGTCTGAATGGACTGGCTTTATCGGGAGATTCAGGCGGCTGCAGCGGTATCGTAAACATTTCATATCAGAAAGGGCATTTCATTATGTCAAAAACAAAGGGCGGTTTTACCCTGCCGGGGGAATCAGGGTATGAAGAATTAACATTACAGATGGCCGAAAAATGGGGCGCGGATGTGATCAGGGACAGCGACGGAACGGTGCTGTCCGATGAGATCGTACATTCCGGCTACGGCATTTATTCCACCATCTGCATTATCCGCGACCACAACGAATGGGCGAAGGAAAATCAGGACAAGCTGCAGCAGACCTTCCTGTGTACACCTGCAAAGGTGGCGGTGGAGGAGACGGTCACCATTTCACTGATGGAGAATTTTTTTGCGGAGCAGTTCAGGGTAAATGACGGCGCCGCCGCTATGAAATACTGGCAGGTTTACGACAGGACCAGCAATGAGCTGGTGGATGCTTCCCAATGGAGCTATGATCCGGAAACCGGCTCTGTGACGGTGAAGGAGATCACACCCTTCCACAAATATACGGTCAGTTTCCTGGCTTATCGTATCTGGGAAGAGATTTCCATGTACAATCATACCACCAATCATTGGAATAAAGAGCATCTGATGCAGATCGATCCCAGATATCCTGAGACCCAGGAGTACATGCTCGGCTGGATGAAAAACTGGTGCGAGACCCACCCGGATACCACGGTGGTGCGTTTTACCTCCATGTTTTACAATTTTGTCTGGATCTGGGGAGCCGATGAGCGCAACCGCACTCTGTTTTCCGACTGGGGCTCCTATGATTTCACAGTCAGCGAGCTGGCTCTGGATCAGTTTGCGGAGAAGTATGGCTACAGCCTGACCGCCGAGGATTTCATCAATAAAGGGGATCTGCATGTGACCCATATGCCCGGCAATCCGAAGAAGGCGGACTGGATGGCCTTCGTCAACGATTTCGTCATTTCCTTCGGCAGGCAGCTGATCCAGATGGTGCAGAGCTACGGCAAAAAGGCCCATGTATTTTACGACGATAGTTGGATTGGCGTGGAACCCTACAATGGTCGTTTCCATGAGTTTGGATTTGACGGCCTGATCAAGTGCGTGTTCTCCGGCTATGAGGTGCGGCTTTGCGCCGGTGCTGATGCGCCCACTCATGAGCTCAGACTGCATCCCTACCTGTTCCCCACCGGCCTGGGCGGAGCGCCTACCTTTATGGAGGGCGGCAACCCCACTCTGGATGCCAAGAAATACTGGAACAGTGTGCGCCGCGCTCTTCTGAGAGTGAAAATTGACCGGATCGGCCTGGGCGGATATCTGTCCCTGACTCTGCCCTTCCCGGATTTCAACGATTATATTGAGAAGGTGGCGGATGAGTTCCGCCTGATCAAAACCTTCCACGAGCAGGGAAAGCCTTACACCATTCGGACCAGGGTGGCGGTGCTGCACAGCTGGGGAGCGCTGCGCTCCTGGACCCTGTCCGGACATTTCCATGAGACCTATATGCATGACCTGATTCATGTCAATGAGGCCTTGTCCGGCCTTCCTGTGGACGTCAGCTTTATCAGCTTTGAGGATGTGAAAAACGGTGCCCTCAAGGATGTGGATGTGGTCATCAACGCCGGTTATGCTTCAAGCGCCTGGAGCGGCGGCGATGCCTGGAAGGACGATGAGCTTGTGACAGCCCTGACCAAATGGGTTTATGAGGGCGGCACCTTCATTGGCGTCAATGAGCCCTCCGCTGTTGCCGGTTATGACAATTATTTCCGCATGGCTCATGTGCTGGGCGTGGATGAGGACACGGGAGCAAAGGTCTGCCACGGCAAGTGGAGTTTCACGGCAGCGGATCCGGAGGGAATCCTTCCCGAGGGCGCCTGTGTGGAAAAGAAGGAGCATCGCTATCTGACTGACGGCCACACCAGGGTGCTGCTGGCTGACGGTACGGATCCTCTGATCACCATGCATGACTTTGGCAAGGGCAAAGGCATATACATGTCCTCCTTCCAGGTGAACCTGGCCAACACCCGTATGCTTTATCAGATGATTCGCTACGCCGGCGGCGAGGGCCTGACGGGCGACTACATGACTGATAACCTGAACTGTGAGTGCGCCTACTATCCCGGCAGCCACAAGCTGGTGGTCATCAACAACAGCGATACCGAGCAGACGACCAGTATTCCTACACCGCAGGGTGTGCAGACTTTGACACTGGATGCTTACGATACGGTAGTTATGGAGTTGTAGCAGGCAGTGCTGCTGTTTTCTATTGAGTGTTAATCAGAGCGTGGAAATGAATCATCTGTGGAGTGATTTCTGTGCGATGGAGATGAGACTATTGACAATCGTGGAAGCCCATGCTGAACACGATTGTTATGCCCATAGGCTCATCGGAAGGTTTTGCACAGTATGAGCGAAGCGGATGATTCATTTTCATGCGGGACTTTTGCTAATAATAAAAAATCAGAAAGGATTCATATGGCTACAATCTACATCAACGAGACAAACAAAATAAGCCACATCAACCCCGAAATTTACGGTCAGTTCTCTGAGCACCTGGGCCGCTGCATCTACGAAGGCCTCTTCGTGAGAGAAGACTCTGATATCCCCAATGTCAACGGCATGCGCACTGACGTGGTGGAAGCCTTAAAGGAAATCCATGTTCCCGTTCTGCGCTGGCCCGGCGGCTGCTTTGCAGACGAATACCACTGGAAGGACGGCATCGGCCCCAGAGAACAGAGAAAGAAGATGATCAACACTCACTGGGGCGGCGTGGTGGAGGACAACAGCTTCGGCACCCACGAATATTTCGAGCTCTGCCGTCAGCTGGGCTGCAAGACCTATATCAACGGCAACGTGGGCAGCGGTACTGTGCAGGAAATGAGCGAGTGGGTGGAGTACATGACCTTCAACGGCGCTTCCCCCATGGCCGATCTGCGGGCTGCCAACGGCCACAAAGATCCCTGGAGGGTGGACTTTTTTGGTGTGGGCAATGAAAGCTGGGGCTGCGGCGGCAACATGCGCCCCACCTACTACGGCGATCTGTACCGCAGATATCAGACCTATGTGCGCAATTATGATCAGAACGCCCCCATTCAGAAGGTGGCCTGCGGCCCCAATGTGAACGATTACGAATGGACTGAGAAGGTGCTGGACACCTGCTTTAACCCCAGCCCCTGCCATCTGCACGGCTTTATGGATGATCTGAGCCTGCATTATTACACTACACCGGGATCCTGGGAGCATAAGGGAAGCGCCGCAGAATTTACCACTGAAGAGTGGTACAATACGCTGCACAAAGCTCTTTACATGGAAGAGCTGGTGGAGAAGCACGGAGCCATCATGGATCGTTACGACCCGGAGAAAAAGATCGGCCTGGCGGTGGACGAGTGGGGCACCTGGTTTGATGTGGAGCCGGGCACCAATCCGGGCTTCCTCTATCAGCAGAATACCATGAGAGACGCCCTGGTGGCCGCGGTGACCCTGAATATCTTCAACCAGCATTCTGACCGGGTCAAACTGGCATGCATCGCCCAGATGGTGAATGTGCTGCAGGCTATGATTCTGACGGATAAGGAGAAGATGCTTCGCACACCCACCTATCATGTGTTCCATATGTACCGCAGCCATCAGAATGCGGAGCTTGTGGAGAACAGGATAGAGGGCGTGGAGACGGAGGGCAGAGTCATGTACGAAGTGCCCACCCTTCAGCAGTCTGTCTCCGTGGACCAGGACGGTGTGCTTACATTGACCGTGGCCAACCTTTCTCTGGAAAAGGATTCTCCTGTGGAGGTATCTTTTGAGGAGATAAAACCTGTATCAGTGGAGGCCGGCATCCTGACGGAGGAAAAGGACGCTTATAACACCTTTGACGAGCCGGACAGAGTGAGGGAGCAGACCTTTGACGGCGTAACCGTAACGGAGAGCGGCCTGAAGTTTACCATGCCGGCCTGCTCGGTGGTGAGTCTGAGAATCAGATAAGCAAAGTTCATATCATAATTACAGAAATCCTCCGGTTTATGAGCCGGAGGATTTCCTGAAGCGGAGAATTCTGAAAGTGAACAGTGAAATCTTATTTCAGCACCTCCAGCCCGATTCTGCGGTAATACCTGTGCTCTGTCATCTGCAGTACCTGAT
>JAJPYH010000076.1 GCA_021205045.1 Lachnospiraceae bacterium
TAGCCAGTTAATTATTATTCGATGTACTAGAGGAACAGTGAATGGACAGGGATAACAGGGAAGAGTACGGTTTTATCGAATTTTATTTTTCCAAAGTGGCAAATGGAAGGCCCTTTGCGGATGGGGAGGAGCAGTTGACCGCATGGCAGCGCTTTGCGGACATGCTCTGCATGATCGCTCTGGTGCAGAAGGAGAAGAGTTTTCCCTCCGGACTTTCCAAAATTGGCTGTCTGCTGAACGATGAGGAGCTGATGAAAGTGCTGGAGCCCCATGAGAAGACAGCCTTTCCCGAAAGAGACAGGGTCAGAGAAATTTTTAACTCTCTGATACAGCGGGGGAACAGAAATACGGAGGATGAAAGAGTCCTTCCTCTGTGGCAGTTTTTTAATATCGGGCGTCTGTCCGAGCTGGAGATTCTGGCCTTTTTGCTGGCACTTTGCGTGGATCTGAATCGAAAATACGAGAGAATCTTTGGTATTCTCCAGGAAGACCGGGAAAACGTGGCAAAGCCGACAGCTGGGCTGGTCCACGACCTGGGAGCGCTGTTTCTGACTCCTGAGGAAAATCAGATCGGCATTCTGCTGAATCGGGACTCTTTTCTCAACAGGTATCTGCTGGAGGATACCCGGGAAAACCAGGCCATGTCCCGATTGTCCCGGCCCCTGTCCCTGCGCCGGGAGATTCTGGAAATTGTGCTGGAGCGTCCCATGTCTTATGGAATGTTGGCTGCGTGCGGGGAGTTCCTGGAGACACCTCAGGAGCTGCCCGACACCTTCTGCCAGGAGAAGGCTTTTGAGGAGCTGGTGAATATTTACGCCGCCATGTCCGCCTCCGAAGCATCGGGAGGAGTGATTCAGCTTGTGGGAGAGAACGGATCCGGGCGGCGTTTTCTGGTACAGACTCTGGGAACCGTATCCGCCGCAGATCTGATCAGTATCCTGACAGGAGAGCTGATGGAACTGCCCTGGGATCAGGCGTTGGAAGCTTTGAAGCTGGCGGTTTCGGGAAGTGTCTTTGAGCATTCCCTGATTTATCTGGAGGGGACAGATGTGCGGCCGGATTAGATCAGCCGTCTGCAGCAGGTGCTTACCTTTTTGCAGAACCGGGTCCGGGTGGTGTTCGCCGGAAGTGAGAAAAGCTGGCCCCGGGAAGTGAAAGTCAAAGGCACTCACTGTGTGCTTGAGGTGAAGACTCCCGGAGCTTCGGATCAGAAGTATTTCTGGCAGGAATTTGCGGCGCGGAACAGAGCGGTGCTTGCCGATGACATTGATCTGACAGAGCTGGTGTCCAAGTTCTGTATGACGCCGGGACGCATTGAACAAACGGTGAAACGGGCCGCCGCCACGGCGCCGCTGACCCAGGAAGGGTTTTATCTGTCAAAGGCTTTGCTGGAGGAGCAGATCAGAATCGGGTGTGCCGCTCAGTTCGGGGAGTACGCTTCCCGGCTGCAAAGCTCCTTCACCCGGGAGGATCTGCAGCTTAGTGAGGACAGCAGAGGACTTCTGGAGGATGCCTGCAACCGGATCCGGTATCGCAGTGTAGTCAATGAGGACTTTGGCTTTGGCTCAAAGCTTCCTTATGGAAATGGAACCTCTATCGTGCTCTACGGCCCTCCCGGCACCGGCAAGACCATGGCGGCCCAGGTGCTGGCCAACGAGCTGGGGCTGGATATCTACCGCATCGATCTGTCTCAGATCGGCAGCAAATACATTGGAGAGACGGAGAAAAACCTGGGAGCTGTTTTTGAGGCTGCCCGGGGTTCCAACGCCATTCTGTTCTTCGACGAGGCGGACGCCATTTTTACCAAAAGAACCGATGTGTCCAGTTCTAATGACAGGTATGCCAACGCGGAGACTGCTTATCTGCTGCAAAAGATTGAGGAATACTCAGGGGTTTCCATTCTGGCCACCAACGGAATGCAGAATTTTGACGCTGCCTTTAAGCGCAGGATGACTTTTATGATCGTCATTGAGCAGCCTGATGAGGCCACCAGACTGCGGCTGTGGGAGCATGTATTTCCAAGGGAGACGCCTCTGGAGGACAATGTGGACTTTGGCGTGTTTGCCAGGACGGCCCAGCTGACCGGAAGCGGGATCAAATCAGCGGCGCTGTCCGCCGCCTATCGGGCTGCCGCCGGGCATCGAAAAGTCACAAATGAGGATCTGATACAGGCGGTGGATTTTGAGTACCGCCGCACAGGACGCACCGGAATTGCCAACGAGCTATACGGGGCAATGATCACCGGTGGGGGAACAGGAGGGAGAAAATGATTAATGTAGGAGTCATACCGGTGGGAAATCCGGGCGTATTTTGCTCTCTTTTGCTGCCGGAGGCGGCAGACGCCCTGGCGGCAGGAGAGCCCCTGACCGCTCTGGGACTGATTCAGGAGGAGGATGAGCTGGCGGTGGGAGCCGTGGCCGGTTATCTGATAGAGGAAAACACCTCTCAGATTATTTCCCTTTATGTGGCGCCGGATTACCGCAGACAGGGAGCAGGGCGTCTTTTAATGGAGACGCTGACGGGGCTTCTGGACGAGATACAGACGGGGATTCGGATTGATTTTACCGTGACCCGGAAGGAGCATGAGGATCTGGAGGCCTTTCTGAAGGCTCTGGGCTTTCAGGATGATACCAATAACGATGAGAATATTTATCTTGCGTCCCTGGAGAGTCTGAGTAAGGTATGCTGGATGTGAAATTGACCGAACAGATGCTTGATGATTCATATCTGGAACAGCATGCGGCAGAGCTCAAGGTTATGTCTGACAGGATGACATATTTTGAAAATCTGATGAATCAAAATCCGGAATTTTTCAATGAAAATCTTTCCCCGGTGCAAAGGGATGTGCTGAAGACAAAGCTGAATGCCTTCGCGGGCACGTTTGGCCTGGCGCTTTCTTCGGTTTCCAGTGTGAAGGGGGTGCTTATCAACTCTCACAGGCTGGCACAAAACAGCGAGCAGGCAAGCGAGGAGTCTCTGAATGAACTGAAGGAAGGCGCCATGAATGCTTTCCGTAATTCCCTGAGGGAGTATCCGGGTCAGCTGGAGCAGACCTATGACAGGGTGCTTGAGGAGACCAGGCTTGAGGAGAGGGATGCTCTGATGGCTGACCATGAATTGCTGAAAGGATGGGCGGAATCTCAGCCGGAGCTAAGCGGTTTAGGGCTCACCTCCTATGCAACTGAATTTTCATACAACAATATGAAGGATATGCGGGATATGATTGAACAGAATCCTGAGAATTACGCTCAGTACACTGATGCAGTGAACGATATTTATCAGAGGGCGTACCGCGCCATCGATGCCATGGGAGATTACACTCTGCTTTCCAGGTCATACCAGCAGGTGAGAGACCGTTACGCATTGAGCGCCATACCTGAGGAACAGAAGCTGGAGAGTCTGGCTATGAAGAAGGTCGAATTTTACGCGGAAGAAATGAAGGGACTTGAGCATCAGCAGGATGATTGTAAAGTCGCCCTGGAGTTTTTCCTGAAGGACAGGAAACTGACTGATGAAAGCAGAACATTGCTTGAGAGGGCCGGCCACGCCCCCGCGGTTGCAAGGAAGGTTTTCCGTGGAAGAGGCGGAGCTGTGGAGAATTCCAATCTCTCTTACGAAAAAAGGTTAGCAAGTACTAATAAACCCACAGAGGCGCGGTCTGAGGGCCTTTTGCAGCTTGGAATAAGGGATAGCCATACAGAGGCGGCTAAAGCAAATAAAATGCTTCTGGGAAATACGTTTGATGCGCTTCCGAAAGAATATGTTACCTATTTTCATGAGCTGGAAAATGACAGGAATGTGAATCTGGCAACCATAGGTAATAATATGGTCAAAACCCAACGTGGGATGGGCCATTTTACTGTCGGGGAGGGCTTTGACGCTATTACAGAGAGAATGATGGGCATGTTTATCGGATATCTTACCAGTCCGGCCAGTATTCAGTACTTTAAGGAAATGATTTCCAATATCAAGGATGCCAATGTCTTTACGAAGAATGCGCAGGGGGAAACTGTCCCTGGCAGGAATAAACAGGCCGCCGCGGAGTATCTTGCGTTAGGATTGGCCACAAATTATGGGGCAGGGTTCGTGAACGTCAACAATGAGGCAAGGGATGGCGCGTACAAGGACGGTGATAACGTCAGAAATGTAGCTATTGAGAGTTGCCGCACCATTCTGAATATCAGCGGTATGCCGGGGCAGGTATCTGACGAGGAGGTAAGCGGAATGCCGGAGCATATTCAAAGACTATTAGGTCAGTACAAAGCTGCGCTGAATAGTATCGTGGCTCAGGTGCCCTGAGAGCAGGCGCAAAAGGAGTGAAAAGAAAACAATATGAACCAGAATCGATGGAAGCAGGAGGCGGCAAACTTTACCAATGACTGTCAGCATGCGGCGGAGCTCAGCCGCGAAATCCTGCGAAAGCTTATGAGGGACAACCAGAATACGGAATACGGGCGGAACCATCATTTTGAGGAAGTGAAGACAGTGGAGGACTATCAGCGTCTGGTGCCGGTGACGGAATATTCCGACTATACGGACGCTGTGGATCGTATGCGGGCCGGAGAGGACAATATTCTGACGGCGTACCCGCTGAAATATTTTCTCCTGACCTCCGGCAGCACCGGGGTGCAGAAAAGGATTCCGCTGACAGAGGAGGCCTTGAGCAGGGCTCTGGATCCTGTGTGGTATGCCTGTCATGGGAATACACCGGGAATCGATCAGGGAAAGCATCTGGTTTTAAGCGTATTCCGCACGGACTTAGAACAGCCGGAGCCGGAGACCCTTTTGTCCATTGCCTTTCACCGGCAGCTCCATGAAAGGGGCGGCCATGAGCTGGAGCGCTGGGTCTTAGGCGGGGAGGATCTTCTGTTTTCAAAAGAAATCGGGAATATTCCCTATGTGAAGCTGTGGATTTTATTTTCCTCCCCTCAGACGGTGGGGATACAGTCTGTGTTCCTCTATGACGCCCTGTTGTTTTTCTGTTTTTTTGAGGAGTACTGGAGAGAGGTCTTACAGGATGTGGAGCGGCATCAGGTGTCGGAACTGATTCCTCTTGGCCCGAAGGTCAGAGAGGCGCTTTTAGCTCTGCCCCGTCCGGGTTCCGAATGGCTGTTACATATCCGGAGAGAGTGTGAAGCTGGTTTTGCGGGCATTATGAAAAGAATCTGGCCTGATTTTCAGTGGCTTTCCGGAATCGGAGGCAGTACCTTCTCTGCTCAGGAGCCGGTGCTCAGGAGCTATCTGGGGGAGGGCGTGCAGCTTCATTATTTTATGTACACGGCCTCAGAGTGCTTCATGGGCATTGCCTTAGGGCCGGAGACCAGGGAGTATGTACTGCTGCCCCGGGGAGGATATTTTGAATTCATTCCCTGGAATCCTTCGGACCAGGATACCAGGATCAGAACCATGGAGGAGCTGGAGCCCGGGCAGGAATATGAAATTCTGGTGACCAATTTCTCAGGACTGTACCGATATCAGCTGGGAGATGTGATCAGGGTCACTGGTTTTTACGGACAGGCACCCATGTTTGAGGTGGGCTTTCGCAAAAACCAGGCGGTGAATGTGGCCGGAGAAAAGACGGATATGAAAATCGTCACCATGGCAATGGAGAGGCTGGCAGCCCGTATGGATATCCGCATTTTTGAGTACAGTATCTGCGATGATAAAAGTCAGCTTCCGGGAAAGTGCCTCTGCTTTCTGGAGGCGGAGGGAGAGGATGAAAGATTTCAGGAGCTTGACGCCGTTCTGGATGAAATTCTCTGGGAACTCAATGACGACTACCGGGATTTAAGGGAGCTGCGAATGATTCTTCCTCCGGAGGTCTGCCGCGTTCACCATGGCACTCACAGAGAATGCAGGGAAAAATTCAGCAAAAAACAGTCCCACTCCAAGCCAATACATTATCTGACCGATCCAAAAGTGATTGCTTTTATGAAAGAAAAGAGGTACTATAATAAGGATATCTACCACCAGTCGGAAGGAGAACCCGCAGGATAATGCGGGAGAAGTTAAAGGATGTATTCTGACCAGAAGATGCTCAAGAGAGTTTACTATAAAGCGCTCCTGCCCAATATGATCGCCATTTTAGGAGGGACGGTCAATGTCTTTTTTGACGGGATCATGGTTGGGCAGCGGATGGGAGAGCTGGGGATTGCCAGTATCAATCAGAGTCTGGCGGTCTATCTTTTGCTGTGTACTTTCGGCTCGTTAATCGCGGCTGGCTCATCCGCGCTGTCCGCCCAGTCCATGGGAGACGATCGTCAGCAGGAGGCCAGGGATTACTATAGTCTCGCTCTGGAGCTTGCTTTTCTGGTTGGCATCCTGGTCTGTTTTCTTGGGTTTATTTTCTGCGGGCGTCTGGCCCGTTTCCTTGGAACTCCCGATTCCGCGGCGATGGTGGAGGCCTATATTCGTATTACCATGTTCGGCGGAGTATTTAAGGTGCTGCTGTATGTTCCGTACTTTTATCTTCGTCTGGAGGGCAGGGTGCAGAAGGCGGCTGTTTCCATGACCACCATGACAGTGCTGAATATTTTGCTGGACTATCTTTTCCTGTTCCTTTTTGATCTGGGAATCGCAGGCGCGGCCTGGGCGAGCAACATCGCCACGGCGGTGGCCTGTGTCATGTGCTTTTATTTCATTTCTGCCAGGGATTCCAATTTTCATTTTCATCCGGTTTTTATTAAATGGAATATGCTGAGCAAAACCGTCAGGTACGGCAGTCCCATGGCTGCCAATAATCTGTTTTCCTCTCTGCGGCTTCTGAGCCTCAACAACATCATGAGCCTTGCCGGAGGCAGCACTATGGTGGCGGTCTTTGCCATTACCAATAACCTGAATGAGTTTTCCATCTGCATTCAGAACGGCGTCCCCCAGGCGGGGTCGGCCATGATGGGAATTTACAACGGGGAGCAGGATACTCTTTCTGTCAAAAAGCTTCTGAAGATGCAGCTGGAGGCGGGAGCCGTGACCTCATTGATCTTCGGTCTGCTGCTGGTCATTTTCAGCCCTTTCATCGGTCCGCTCTTCGGAAGCTCCCAGGATGTGCGCTGGCCCGTTCTGTGTCTGGCCGTGGGTATTGTGCTGGCGACCCTCAACAGCGTTATGTGCTATTATTATTATTCCACCATGCAGACGGGAATTGCTGATTTTATCACCATCACCCGGGGTTTCGGCGCGGCGGTGGGGACAGCTTGGCTTTTAAGAGGTACAGGAGAGGGCATCTGGCTGTTTTATTTCTTGGGTGAGATTGTGACCCTGATTTTGTGGGTGGCGGTCTGCCTGATCTATTCCCGGATCAAGCAGGGCAGGGCAAATCTCTTCCTGCTGGATGAGACGGCGTTAAAGGAAGGAAAGAGCATCGGTTTCACTGTGGCCTGCGACGCTGCGGCCATCTGTGAGGCCAGCGAGAAGATTCATGAATTCTGCGAAGTCAATTCCTTTGACGCGGATCAGACCATGACCATCAGTCTGGCCCTGGAGGAGCTGATGGTGATCACGGCGGACAAATCCATGGACAATCAGGGCACCATGGACGTGAGAATTCTGAGGCTGCCTGACGGAGGAATTCTCCGTATCCGCTCTGAGGGGCGGCGGTATAATCCGCTGGAGAATGCGGACGAAAGTCTGGAATTTCTGGGTGTCACCATGATCATGAAAATGGCGAAAAAAAACGGAGTATCAGAGCACGTTGGGGCTGAACACTCTGATTGTATACATTTGATGACGAAAGCGTTATAGGTGAAAAAATGAAAAGACAGGTAAAGCTGGCGACGAAAATTATTATGGGCTTTTCTATTCTGGCGGTGCTGCTGTGCGCCGCCTGTACTGGTATTGGCTATGTCCAGTACCGGGCTTATATTCAGGAGCAGTACAATGACCGGGCCTACGAGATCGCCGAGGTATTTCTGGATTATTGCTCCGTGGAGACGCTGGCGGAGTATTTGCAGCTGGCCAGAAGCTATAAGGAAGGCGGCGCCTCCATGGAGGATATCCAGGCGGTGGTGCAGACCGAGGAATACCAGGAGCTTCTTACCCAGTTAAATCTGCTCAGGGAAAACGTGAATGCCAATGACATTTACGTGGGCTGGCTGGACATTGATGATCTTTATTCCTACGACGGCAGTACGGAGGGGTGGACGCCTCTGGTCTATGTTTTTGACAGCTATGTGGATCCGGACCTGGTCTATTCCTTTGGAGACATGAGCGCTGTCAACCCCAAATATCTGGATGAGGCGGCGTCCATTACTCTGACCGGGCAGCGGTCCGACAGCTATTTTATTTCCGAGAGCGCTTATGGCTATAATACTTCGGCGATTCTGCCGGTGATCTATGAAGGTGAGGTGGTTGGCTCCATCGGCGTGGAGATTCCCATGTCTACCCTGCAGAGCACTACCAGGGATTATGTTTTTCATTCTGTCCTGGGCGTGGCGTTGGTCACCGCGATCTGCATCGCTATCTATATGAATTACCTGTACCGCAGCATGATCGCACCCATCAACCTGATCTCCGGCGAGGCCAGCAGGTTTGTGCAGGAGGGAAATCAGATCTCGCAAAATCTGGCAAATGTACATACCAATGATGAAATCCAGACTCTCAGCGAAACCCTGCTGAAGATGGAGATTGACATCAATCATTATATCTATAACCTGACGAAGGTGACGGCGGAGAAGGAGAGAATCAGTGCCGAGCTGAATGTGGCGACCCAGATTCAGACGGATATGCTGCCCAGTATTTTCCCGGCCTTCCCGGAGCGCAGGGAGTTTGATATTTTCGCGTCCATGAATCCCGCCAGGGAAGTGGGCGGAGATTTTTATGATTTCTTCCTGATCGACGATGATCACCTGGCTTTAGTGATCGCGGGCGTGTCCGGCAAGGGAATTCCCGCCGCCCTGTTCATGGTCATTTCCAAGACCCTGCTCAAAAACCAGGCCCTGATGGGTCACACGCCCAGCGAGGTGGTGGAGACAGTCAACAATCAGCTCTGTGAAAACAATGAGGCGGATATGTTTGTCACGGTCTGGCTGGGAATCCTGGAGATTTCCAGCGGAAAGCTGACCGCCGTCAACGCTGGCCACGAATATCCGATGATGAAGCACTCTCATGAGGGCTTTACCCTCCTGAACGACGATCACGGCTTCGTCATGGGAGTCATGGAGGATATGCCCCATGAATCCTACGAAATTCAGCTTCATCCGGGGGACAGTATTTTTGTCTATACGGACGGCGTGCCGGACGCCGCGGACGCGGAGGGCAATCAGTTCGGCAGAGAGCACACCCTTGAGGTGCTCAATACGGATCCCGACGCGGAGCCGGAGGCGCTTTTGAAGCGCGTCAAGAAGAGTATCGACGGCTTTGTGGGCGAGGCGGAGCAGTTTGACGATATCACCATGTTGTGCATGACCTACAGGGGAGCGGAGCAATCCTGAGAATTAAATTCGATGTTCCAAATGCCCGCAAATAAAGGCTTGCAAAACCTACGA
>JAJPYH010000148.1 GCA_021205045.1 Lachnospiraceae bacterium
TGGGACATTTTCTCTTGTGGTATATAAGGACATTATCATAAATGGCTTATAAAGTAGCCCATTCAGGGATTTTTTGGGCTTGACATGCAATTATTTTTCTATTAGAATAAGTGCGAATTTCCAATACAGACGGCGGTAGTTTGTCCATTGCCGGACGAAAGTATTATTTTAGAAAGATAAAAGGAGGTGTATCAGGTATGGGACCGACATATAATCCACATAAAAGGCACAGGGCCAGAGTTCATGGCTTCAGAGCGCGTATGAGTACAAAAGGCGGAAGAAACGTTTTGGCCAGAAGACGCGCAAAGGGAAAAAAAGTATTATCTGCATAGGTCACAGTTTGTGACCTATTTTTTATCTGTGACTCATGAATTTTACAGAATCGCTAAAAAAAAATGAGGATTTCCTGAAAGTTTACAGAAATGGCAGGTCTTTCGCAAACAGGAGCCTGGTAATGTATGTATTGGAAAATGGGACAGGCCGCAACAGACTGGGAATATCCGTCAGCAAAAAAATAGGAAACAGTGTTGTCAGACACAGAGTCAAAAGACTCGTCAAAGAAAGCTACAGGTTACATGAAGACTTATTCAATAGTGGTTTGGATATGGTAATCGTAGCGCGCCGGAGTGCGGCAGCCGCAGGTTATAAAGAGGCTGAGGGTGCACTTCTACATCTTGCAAGGCTTCACGGAATTATAAGCGGAAAAGTGGAGAGTCCTGATTCTCAGGGACTGAACTGACCGCAGGCTGGAGCAATTTCGAAATGATGAAGAAATTTTGTATCAGGCTCATCAGATTATATCAGAAATACCTGTCTCCGTTGAAAAGAACCAGATGCCCCTATGTTCCTACCTGTTCTCAATACGGGATCGAGGCCATATCCAAGTATGGCGTTATTAAAGGAGGACTTCTCACATTATGGAGAATTTTAAGGTGCAATCCGTTTTCACACGGAGGATATGATCCGGTTCCATGAGCATCTAAGGAGGTTTCATGCAGGGTATTTTACTGACCAGGGCCAATGGTATCCTAAAACCGATATGTTGGGTTCTTGGCGAAATCATGAACGGAATATTCAATGTACTCGATCTGATCGGGATTCCCAATGTGGGCTTGTCTATTCTGTTATTCACGTTGATTGTGTATCTTTTGATGTTGCCTCTGAATGTGAAGCAGCAGAAGTTTTCCAAACTCTCCGCTATTATGAATCCGGAGATCGAGGCCATCAGGAAGAAGTATCAGGGAAAAACGGACAATGATTCCATGATGAAGCAGCAGGCGGAGACGAAAGCCGTATATGATAAATACGGCGTATCTCAGACAGGCTCCTGCGTACAGCTTCTGATTCAGATGCCGATTTTGTTTTCTCTGTACCGTATCATCTATGCCATGCCGGCTTATGTGAGCAAGCTGAAGGATGCTTACACAGGGCTTGTAATGCAGCTGATAAATGTAGATGGAGTAGCGGAGATTTTGCAGGGATTTTCCAATTCCTCCCGTTACAGCAGTCAGTTTACCAATGAGTCATATCTGGCGGGAGATGTGGAGTACATTTCCAATACCTTTATTGACTGTCTGAATATGGCGACTCCCACAGAGTGGGAAAGCCTGGCGGATGCTTTTCCGAATCTTGCGTCAGAAATCAACAGCACTTATGAGGTTATCTCGCGTTATAATAATTTTCTTGGCGTGAATATCGGCAATACTCCTGCCAATCTGTTCAGTCAGGGATTTTCAAACGGCACTTATCTGATGTGCTTTATAGCAATTCTGATTCCTGTGCTGGCTGCGGCAACGCAGTGGCTGAATACTAAGCTGATGCCTCAGACCAATACTGATAACAGTTCTGATTCCACGGCAAATTCCATGGCGCGGAGCATGAAGACCATGAATACTTTGATGCCTTTGATGAGTGCCTGGTTCTGTTTCTCATTCCAGATCGGTATTGGTATTTACTGGATTGGCGGTGCTGTTTTCAGAAGTATTCAGCAGGTTGCCATCAATAAGTATCTGGATAAAACGCTGGATTATCAGAAACTGATTGAGCAAAACAAAGACAAGGCTGCGCAAAAGCAGGAAAAATATCAGGAAAAGCAGAAAAAGAGAGCAGACACTATTAATTCTTTACAGGATCAGGCCAACAGAAATACAAAGAAGATCAGTGCCAGAGCCAATATGGCTGTACAGCCTCGTATGAGTGAGGAAGAGAGAGAAGAGAGGATGAAGGAGGTTCAGAAGTATCAGAAGAATACCTCCGCAGGCAGCATCTCCTCCAGAGCTAATCTGGTGAGAGAGTATAATAACTCAGTCAATGAGGGCGGGACTGTTTCTAATAACAGTAAAAATGCTGGTAACGGCAATGGCTCTAATAGCAGTAAAAAATCAGGCAAGAAATAAGTGAGGGTAAAAGAATGGATTTTATAGAAGTTTCCGCAAAAAATGTTACTGATGCGGTCACAGAGGCCTGCATGCAGTTGTCTACTACCAGTGAAATGCTGGAATATGAAGTGTTGGATGAGGGAAAGACGGGAGTTTTTGGTATCGGCTCCAGACCCGCTGTGATCAGAGCCAGGGTAAAGGCAACTTTGTCGGATCATGTGAAAGCTTTTCTGAATGATGTGTTTGCCGCCATGGGTTCTGAGGTTTTAGTCACCGTTAATTATAATGAAGAAGAGAAAACTGTAGATGTTGATCTGAAGGGTGATGACATGGGGTTGCTGATCGGAAAACGTGGTCAGACCCTGGATTCTCTTCAGTATCTGGTATCTCTTGTAGTAAACAAGAATTCTGATGAGTATATTCGTGTCAAGGTTGATACGGAAAATTACAGGCAGAGAAGGAAGGAAACACTTGAAAATCTGGCAAAGAATATTGCTTCCAAGGTAAAGAGAACCGGCAGGAGCGTATCTTTGGAGCCCATGAATCCCTACGAGAGAAGGATTATTCATGCAACATTGCAGAATGATAAGTATGTGACTACGCATAGTGAAGGCAATGAGCCTTACAGGAGAGTTGTTGTAACACCTAAGGGAAATTACAGACCTGAGGGCAGGGAGAGGAGATACAACAGCCGCCCGAGACGTCAGAGTTACAGTGACTGATATAGGATGAAATAATAGTGATGGAAAAACCGGGGATGTTTCTCCGGTTTTTCTTTTCATAAATGTAATTTTGTGGTATTGTTTTGAAGTAAAAAGGAGTCGTCTGAAAAGGAAAATATTATGGCGTATAAGACAGATACTATTGCGACAATTTCTACAGGATTGAGTGATTCAGGAATTGGTATTGTGAGGGTCAGCGGGGAAGACGCAATTACAATTGTTGACAGGATATTCAGAAGCCCGAAGGAGGGCAAAAGTCTGGCCAAAGTGAAGGGCAATACGATTCATTATGGTTTTATATATGATGAAAATAAACTGATTGATGAAGTAATGGCGGTTGTACTGAAGGCTCCCAGAAGCTATACCACGGAAAATACTGTAGAGATTAATTGTCACGGCGGTGTACTGATGGTACAGAAAATTCTGGAGACAGTATTAAAGACCGGGGCTCGTATGGCAGAGCCTGGGGAATTTACAAAAAGGGCATTTTTGAATGGAAGGATTGATCTATCCAGGGCAGAGGCTGTTATTGATGTGATTCATTCTCAGAACGAGTATGCTCTTCGTGCTGGTACAAATCAACTGAGAGGAAATTTATATGAGGCAGTTTCTCAGATGAGAAAAAAGCTGATCTATGAGATTGCTTTTATTGAGTCGGCTATTGATGATCCTGAGCATATCAGTCTGGATGGGTTTTATGATAGAATTATTAAAATTGTAACAGAACTGATTGAAGAAATTGAAAAGATGATTCAGTCGGCTGACAGTGGTAAACTGATTAAGGAGGGAATTCGTACAGTTATTCTGGGAAAGCCAAATGTAGGAAAGAGTTCCCTGATGAATCTGATCGTTGGATCTGAGAAGGCTATTGTAACAAATGTAGCCGGGACGACCAGAGATGTGCTGGAGGAAAATATCAGAATTCATGGTCTGGGTTTGAATATTGTGGATACTGCAGGTATTCGGAATACTGAGGATGTTGTAGAAAAAATTGGCGTGGAAAGAGCTTTGTCCTGTGCAGAAAGTGCGGATCTGATTGTTTATGTTGTGGACAGTTCTACCGAGTTGGATGCTAATGATTTTGATATTATTGATTTTATCAGAGATAAGAAGGTTATTATTTTATTAAATAAGTCTGATATGAAGGAAATAACGGATGAGAATGATTTAAGATCTGCCATAGAAGGCAGGTTTAAAAATATATCATCTGATGACGTTGTCATGATTAAAACTTCCGCAAAGGACAGGACAGGCCTGGATGAGTTTGAAACTGCAGTGAGAAATATGTTTTTCCAGGGAAAGATTCCCATGGATGATGAAATTGTCATTACTAATTTACGGCATAAGGAAGCTTTGATGGATGCCTGCGACAGTTTGAAACTTGTGTTGAAGGCAGCCAGAGAGGAAATGCCGGAAGATTTTCTCAGTATTGATCTGATGAACGCCTATTCTTCTCTGGGATATATTATCGGAGAAGAGGTTGGGGATGATTTGATTAACGAAATATTCTCAAAGTTTTGTATGGGAAAGTGATGGTATATATTATGCCCGAAATCAGAGAAAAAGTGAATGTATGTGTGATTGGAGCCGGACATGCCGGTTGTGAGGCGGCGTTAGCCTGTGCAAGACTGGGCCTTGAAACTGTAATATTTACAGTCAGTGTGGACAGTATTGCTCTGATGCCCTGTAATCCGAATATTGGAGGTTCTTCCAAGGGTCATCTGGTGAGGGAAGTGGATGCCCTGGGCGGGGAAATGGGTAAAAATATTGATAAAACTTTTATTCAGTCTAAAATGCTGAATGTTTCAAAAGGGCCGGCAGTTCATTCTCTTCGTGCGCAGGCAGATAAATCGGATTATACCCGTGCCATGCGAAGTGTACTGGAACACCAGGATCATCTGACAATCAAACAGGCAGAGGTTTGTGATATTTTAACTGAAAACCGTAAGGTTGTTGGTATCAGAACTTTTACCGGAGCAGTTTATGAATGTCAGGCTTTGATTGTATGTACTGGTACGTATCTGAATGCGCGCTGTTTGTGCGGAGAAGCTATTACTTATACCGGTCCAAATGGTCTGCAGGTGGCTACTCATCTGTCGGACAGCTTGCGATCTCTTGGATTGAAGCTTCGCAGATTTAAAACAGGAACACCTGCCAGAATGTCAGGAGATTCCATTGATTATTCTAAGATGGAGGAGCAGTTTGGAGATGATCCTATTGTACCTTTTTCTTTCAGTACTGATCCCACTTCCATTCAAAAAAAACAGGTTTCCTGCTGGTTGACATATACGAATGAAGAAACCCATAAAATTATACGCGCCAATTTGGACAGATCTCCTATTTATGCAGGGATCATTGAAGGAACTGGTCCAAGATATTGTCCTTCTATTGAAGACAAGGTAGTAAAGTTTGCGGATAAGGACAGGCACCAGGTATTCCTGGAGCCGGAAGGAATTCATACCAGTGAGATGTATGTGGGAGGAATGTCTTCTTCACTTCCTGAGGATGTTCAGTTAGCTATGTATCGTACTGTTCCGGGACTGGAACATTGCAAGATTGTGAGAAATGCGTACGCTATCGAGTATGATTGTATTGATCCTATGGAATTGTACGCTACGCTGGAAACAAAAAAAATATCCGGGCTCTTCTGTGCCGGGCAGATCAATGGAAGCTCCGGCTATGAGGAGGCCGCAGCTCAGGGCATTATGGCAGGTATTAATGCTTCACAGTTCTGTAAAGGAAAAGAACAGATCATTCTGGATCGGTCTCAGGCATATATAGGTGTTTTGATTGATGATCTGGTGACTAAGGAAAACTTTGAACCGTATCGGATGATGACTTCCAGGGCTGAATATCGTTTGTTGCTCAGGCAGGATAATGCCGATTTACGTTTAAGAGAAATTGGCTATCAGGTTGGTCTGGTCAGTGAGGAAGATTATCATCATACTTTAGAAAAGAAGAAGATGATTGATGATGAAGTGGTTCGTCTGAAGCATGTAGTAATCGGTGCAAGCAAAGATCATCAGATTTTTTTTGACAGGCATGGCAGCAGTCAGCTTAAAATAGGTACCAGTCTGGCAGAACTGATGTGTCGTCCGGAATTGTCTTATGATATTCTGGCAGAATTGGATCCATTAAGGAAACCTCTGCCCCGTGAGGTAATTGACCAGGTACAGATTGAAATTAAATATGAAGGCTATCTGGAACGTCAATCCCGTCAGGTTGAGCAATTTAAAAAAATGGAAAAGAAGAAGATTCCTGTGAATTTTGATTATGATCAGGTGCCGAGTCTCAGACTGGAAGCCAGGCAGAAACTCAAAAAGTTTCAGCCTGTTAATATTGGACAGGCCAGCCGGATCAGTGGTGTTTCTCCAGCAGACATTAGTGTGTTGCTTGTTTATATGGAGACAAAGCAAAAATGAATTATCTTTTACCAAAATTTGAAAGGAACATCTGGTTATGGAGAAATATTTCAGTCAGTTTCATATTGAATTAACGGAAGTGCAGAAGAGACAGTTTCTTCTATATTATCAGCTTTTGATCCAGTGGAATGACGTTATGAATCTGACGGCAATCACAGATTTTGATGAAGTGTGTGAGAAACACTTTGCTGATAGTATTTCTCTTGTAAATGTTCTTGATGTTTCAAAATGTTCTTCTATGGTAGATGTGGGCACGGGAGCTGGTTTTCCTGGAATTCCTTTAAAAATCGTTTTTCCACATTTAGAGGTTACTTTAATTGATTCACTTCAAAAACGAGTAAATTTTCTGAATGAAGTAATAAGGCAATTGAATCTGGAAAATATTAATGCACTCCATGGTCGTGCGGAAGATTTTGCTCATCAAATTGCTTTTCGCGAAAAATATGATCTTTGTGTTAGCAGGGCCGTTGCTAATATGAATACTTTAAGTGAGTATTGTCTTCCTTTTGTGAAAACGGGAGGTGTTTTTGTACCTTATAAGTCACAGAAAGGTCTGGATGAGATTGACAATGCGACAAAAGCAATCACAGTTCTGGGTGGAAAGTATCAGGGTAAGACTGAGTTTTTGCTTGGTGAAGAGTATCGTGTACTGTTCGCTATTGAAAAAATAAAACCAACTCCAAAAAAATATCCCAGAAAGGCTGGCCTTCCTGCCAAGGACCCCCTCTTTCCAGGTTAATCTTTCCTTCTTTTATCATGAGTTAGAGGTATCCATATATGTTTCACGTGAAACATTGATATTTTTAAAACAACGAAAGGGTGTGATACAATGGATTGCTTCGTAAAAAACTCTTGCAATCAATGATGTCATAAGAAAATTGCCATTATGCGGCAAGAGGAGGCAACCTGGGCTGATCGAAATCCACACAATTTGGCCTGAAAAGCGGCCAAATCTGCTCCTTCCCCACAGGGTGCCCTGCGTGTGTCATGCCGTTGCGGTTGATAAACGTCGGTGGCGCTTATTCAGCAACGAATGGAATGAAGCGAAAACCTCTAAGACCATAAATGCAAATGCTCACCCGAAAGGGCGTACCTTGTGTAAGCATTCGATTTCTGACCTTTTGTCCCTTGTATCATACTCATATTCATGAGGTGCTTGCTGTTTTTTATTCGCTGAAACATTTAATGTAGAAGAGTCAGAATGAAGAATAACAGAAAAATGTTTCACGTGAAACATTATAAAAAGCTACAAAAATCTTCAGAGAAAGGAAAATCCAATGAAAATTGCAGTAATATTTCCGGGAATAGGCTATCATGTAGATAAACCATTATTGTATTATAGTAAAAAATTAGCCATAAACGATGGATATGAAATACTGGATGTTACATACAAAGGCTTTGACAGAAATATCAAAGGTGATAAAGTCAGAATGTACGAAGCTTATGAAAGTGCAGTTGCGCAATGCAGTGAAATTTTAAAAGAAGTAAACTTTGAAGCATATGACACTATCCTGTTTATATCAAAAAGTATTGGAACTGCTGTGGCGGGAGCATACGCAACAAAGAAAAATATCAAAACAAAAAACATATATTTCACTCCAGTACAGCAATCATTTGAAGTTATGAAAAATAGTGGAATTATATTTCATGGGACAGCAGATCCGTGGCTTGATCACGAAGTATTTTTAAGAGAATGTGCAAAAACAGATTATCCATATTATCTGGTAGAGGGAGGTAACCATTCACTGGAAACAGGAGACGTATTAAAAGATCTGGAAAATCTACATTGGATCATGGAAAAGGTAGAAGAATATATAGTAGAAAAATAAAAAACAGAACCATTGCACGCAGCGAAGGAGGTTTATCGCTGAAATTGTGATGGTTCTGTTTTTTATCAAGAAAAAGGAAATTCGGAAAAAATACAGCAAATGTTCAAACTATTTTCATTAAAAAGCATTACGATGTACAAAATAAGATAAGAGAATAAAAAGGACACATCAGAGAAAAACAAAAATGGAAATGGAGAAAAGAATGAGACTGCTGTTAGCGGAGGATGAAGAATCATTGTCAGAAGCACTGGCAATGATTCTGCAAAGAAATGGATATCAGGTAGAAACAGTAAACAACGGACAAATGGCTATGGAAAGCACAGAAAGAAATAGTTATGATGCAATCATTCTGGATGTCATGATGCCAATAGTAGATGGAATAACAGTATTAAAAAACATTCGAGAAAAAGGAGACCTGACACCGGTGCTGATGCTGACGGCAAAATCGGAAATAGACGATAAAATAACAGGACTGGAAGCGGGCGCAAATGATTATCTGACAAAGCCCTTTCATTCCAGAGAACTGATAGCAAGGATTCAGGCGATCACACGTGTTCAGACATTTCAAAATCATCCAAAGCTGAAGAATGGAAATGTTGTACTTGATCGGCAGACATTTGAACTTTCAACACCGGCCGGAGCTTTACGACTGACTAACAGGGAATTTCTGATGTTGGAAATGTTGATGAGCAATCAGGGTCGTCAGATATCGGGAGAACGTTTCATTGAAAAAATATGGAGCGGAGAAGGCAAAGCAGAGCAGGAAATTGTGTGTATGTACATTTCCTATCTGCAAAAAAACTTGAAGTACTGCATGCAGACATTCAAATCGTAGAGACGGAAGAAAATATTTACGAAATCAGGAGCAGAACACCAGAAAATGAAAGTTAAAAGAAAAAACGGAGATAAGCGAAAATGATCAGAAAACTGCAGATTAAACTGATTATGGCTACGATGGTCTCACTTTTGGTGGTTCTTATAGCAATAGTGGGAGCGGCCAATCTTGCAAATTACTATAAAATAGTGAACGATGCCGATGTTACTCTGGAGATTCTGGCATCGAATGAGGGAGGATTTCCGGAA
>JAJPYH010000062.1 GCA_021205045.1 Lachnospiraceae bacterium
ATCATATTATCGGCAACAAATCCATCATCCGTTTATTATATTTTTAATATTATTGCCGATACTGTCTTCCCGGCAGCTGCACCAGCACAATCGCCGCAAACATGATCACGCAGCCTGAAAGCTCCCGCCCGCTCAGGCTCTGGTGCAGGATCAGCCAGCCCGCCAGCAGGGAAATCACCGATTCCAGGCTCAAAATCAGGGAGGCCACCGTGGGGTTCATGCCCCGCTGCCCCACGATCTGCAGGGTATAGGCCACACCGCAGGACATAACGCCCGCATACAAAATGGGCATCCATGCCGCAAGAATCTGTGAAAGCTGAGGCGTCTCGAAGACCATCATGCAGAGAAAAGAAAGGACGCCGCAGGTAAAAAACTGAATGCAGGACATTTTGACGCCGTCCACAAGGGGTGAAAAATGGTCAATGACCAGGATATAGAAGGAAAAAGCCACCGCGCATAAAATTAACAGCAGGTCTCCCATATTCAGGATCAGGCTGACCCCCGTCATGCAGAGCAGATACAGGCCCGCAATGGCCATGGCTACTGCCACCCACATACGCGGCCCGGTTTTGCGATGCAGAAAAATGCCGATGATGGGCACCAGCACAATGTACATGGCAGTGATAAAGCCCGCTTTGCCCACGGTGGTGTACTGAATACCGAACTGCTGCAGGTTGGAAGCGATAAAGAGGATGACACCGCAGCTGATGCCGCCGATGATCAGGTTTCTGCACGTATCCAAAAGCTTTTCCGATGGATCAGCCCCCTTTTTCTGATTGTCTGTGAAAGCGCATTCTTTCTCCGGTTCATGGCCATGTTCATTGTCCGTCAATGCCTCATCCAAATTCCCGGTGAAATCTTCATCGTTTTGCGTATTTATTTTTTTCAGTAAAAAAATCACCGGCACCAGCACCGCCGCGCCGATCAGATTCCTCACCGCGTTAAAAGTAAAGGGCTGGACATAGTCCATCCCCACACTTTGCGCCACAAACGCGACGCCCCAGATTGTGGCAGTCAGTAATAACAGCAGTGACTGCCTGATTGTAAATTTATTCATAAAGTTCCACTATTCTTCCTGAAATTTTTTCATGCAGCGAGGTATGCCGCCCTGTCTTCTTCCTGATATGAATGACCTTTTTGCTCTACAGCACACTCCTGAGAAACTGCTGCGCCTGGGGCGTCTTCGGATTGGTGAACACCTCCTCAGGGGTGCCCTCCTCCAGAATCTGTCCGTCCGCCATAAAGATCACCTTATCGGCAACCTCTCTGGCAAAGCCCATCTCATGGGTGACGCAGAGCATGGTCATGCCCTGATTGGCCAGGTCTTTCATAACGTTTAAGACCTCTCCCACCAGCTCCGGGTCCAGCGCCGAAGTGGGCTCGTCAAACAGCATCACCTTGGGCTCCATGGCCAGAGCTCTTGCGATGGCAACGCGCTGCTGCTGCCCGCCGGAGAGCTTGGAGGGATAGACATCCGCCTTATCCGACAGTCCCACCTTTTCCAACAACTCCCGGGCCGTCTTTTCCGCCTCCTCCTTACTGCGCTTACGCACATTCACCGGCGCCAGCATGACGTTTTCCAGCACCGTCAGATGAGGGAACAGATTAAACTGCTGAAATACCATTCCCATCTCCAGCAGCGTCTCCGCAAATTTCTCCTTCTCCATCTTATCGACAGTGGTATCATTTTCCCGATGATAAAATAACTGATCCTCGATATAAATCCTGCCGCTGGTGATTTTTTCCAGCGTGTTCAGGGAGCGCAGAAAGGTGGATTTTCCGGCGCCGGAGGGTCCGATGATGACCACCACCTCGCCCTGCTCCACCGTCAGGTTCACATTTTTCAGGACCTTCAGCTCTCCGAAATCCTTGCATACATTTTCCGTTCTGATCATTGACATAACTTTCCCCTCCTCACTGATACACCGAATACTTATTCTCCAGCTTATTGAAAATAAAGGTGAAGAAGGCCGTAATAATCAGGTACAGAATCATGGCCGGTATATAGACCAGAGCCGTGGCGGAGGATGAGGAAATGGCCCGGGTCACCTTGGTCAGATCGGTCAGACCGATGATAGCCACCAGGGACACATCCTTCAGCACCATGATAAATTCATTGCCCACCGGAGGAATCAGCCGCCGCACAGTCTGAGGAATGATCACCAGCCGCATGGTCTGCCCATAGGTCAGCCCCAAGGCTTTCGCCGCCTCAAACTGCCCCTTGTCGATGGACTGAATGCCCGCCCGGATATTTTCCGCCAGATAGGCCGCCGTATTCAACACGTATGCGATCAGCGCCGCCACAAAAGCGCTGCGGATGGTCAGCGCCGGACTCAGCTGCGGCAGACCAAAATAGATGAAATAAATCTGCATCAATAACGGCGTTCCCCGGAAGAAAAAGATATAGGCGCTGCAGGGCGCGCTTAGGATTTTGTGCTTCGACATCTTGCCCAGAGCAAGGAAAACAGCCAGTACCAGACCGATGCTGACTGAAATAATCGTGATGATGATGGTGGTCCGGGCGCCGTTCAACAGCTGCGGCATCCAGCGTATGATTCTCTCTAACATGTCCCCTGATTTCCCCAAATTCTTATAAAAATTCTACATTCGCTCAATTCCCCGCAGGGCTTACGCCCCACGGGGAAACTATGTTTACTCTACTGTAAAGCCTTCCGCCAGCCCTTCGATCACATCCTCCGTGCCGAAGTATTTCACCGCCAGCTCCGCCATGGTGCCGTTCTCAAACAGCTCCGCCATGCCCTCATTGATTTTCTCATAGAGCGCTTCATTGCCCTGCTTCATGCAGATGACGATGGGCTCCTTCTCCTCGGACTGCCATACGGTCTTATATTCGCTGGCGGCGTCGCCCAGATAGTAGGAAGCCACCACAGAGTCCGTGCAGACCGCCTCCACACGTCCGGCCTTGATCTCGTCAAAGGCGTTAATCACCTTCTCATACTGCCTCAGATCCGTGTCCAGGCCCTCCTCGATGTATTCCTGAATCAGGTAATCTGCGGTGGTCTCCATCTGCACCGCCACCGACTTCCCCTCCAGGTCCATGATATCCGCGATGTCAGAATCGTTGGGAACCACGATCACCGGCGCGTTCGCCACGTATGGAGACGACAGCAGATAGTTATTGTTTCTTTCCTCCGTGTAGGAAACACTGGAAATAATGCAGTCATATTTGTCCGTGGTCACCCCGGCAAAAATGCCGTCCCAGGCTGTATCCACGATCTCCAGCTCCAGGCCAAGCACCTCAGCCAGAGCGGTTGCCACCTCCACGTCAAAACCGATGGGAGTTGCTCCGTCCTCATCAAAATACTCCATTGGCGGATAGCCGATCTCCATGCCTACCATCAGCACCCCCGATTCGAGGGTGTACTCGCTGCTTTCCTCAGAGCCTTCCTCAGTCTCTGCGGCCTCCTCCTGTGTATCCGCCGTACCTTCCGTTTCTACCGTTTCCTCAGTACCGGAAGCTGTGCTGGAGCTGGAACCGCAGCCGCTGAGCATGGCCGTCGCCATCATGGCAGCCAGAGCTGCCGACAGAATTCTCTTTTTCATTTTACTCCTCCTACTCAATATGTCGTTCAATATAAGCATGAAAAAAGGCAGCCCCTTTCCTCCTGGGACCGCCTTGTCTCACTTAAACACTATTTATACCACCATATTCCGCTGAATGCAAGCATTTTTGAATAAATTCTGCATAAATTGAATTATTCTGTGGATATAGCTATTTCTTTTTGTTCCTTCATGACCGCGCTTCACCCTCATTTATATAAATGCTATTGTTATCAATAATCCGAATTGTACTTGTCGCCGCAAGTCAGTAATGAAAATTTAACAATAAATTTTCATTACTGACTTGCTTTTTCTTTCCAGTCTGCATATAATGATTAAAGTGACAAAAGGGTATGATCGTTGTGGTCCCCAAGGTCATAAATGCGAATGCGAGCATTCGATTTCTGACCTTTTGTCCCTTGTATCATATAATAAAAGTATCCCAATGAAAGAAGGTGTTACTATGGCAGCTGCGACAAATATTGCCAAAAGCCTTGTTCCGATTTCTCAATTTAACAAGGGACAGGCATCCCGCATTTTTAATCGACTTCACACTGAGTCTCAATTGATCGTCCTGAAAAACAACCAGCCCACTGCTTTTATCCTTTCTCCTGAGGAATATGAAAGACTGACAGAAGTGGAAGAAGGCTATGCCCTTCTGACAGAAGCCTACGAACGTCTTGCAAAGAATAAAGACAAATCCGGTATTCCAATGTCTGAAGTCATGGCTCACCATGGCGTCACCCAGGAAGAGCTCGATCAGATGGAGGATATTGCAATCGAATGAACTGGACAATTGAATTTCTCCCTAAAGCTGATCAGGACATGGATGAACTGGACGGTTCAGCAAAACGTCAGGTTTTCAAAGGTATTCAGAAAGTCAGTCAAAATCCCCTCCCCAAACAACAGGGAGGTTATGGAAAACCCCTTGGGAACCAGGATGGAACTGATCTTACAAACCTTATGAAGATCAAATTTCTGGATCTCGGAATTCGGGTCGTGTACAAAGTTATACTTGATGGCCAAGTTATGAAGATAATCATAATATCTGCCCGCTCCGATGAGAAGGTATACAAAGAAGCAGCAAAGCGACGCAAAAAATATGGAATTTAACCTCAAAAACGACACCTCCAATGTGTCGTTTTTTCTCTTTTTCCTTTTTCAAACAATTGTGTATACTCCCTCATATTTCTCCTGGTATCTGTAAAGAATCATCTTCATTTCCTGCCGGGTCTGCAATCCTGATCAAATCTGCCTACACGACCCATGAAAATGAAAGCAGCTTATAAGTTTCCCTGATATAATCTTTTTCTACATTCCTTGTCGTATTAATATCAACAGGCTTATCCACACAAAAATCTTTCAGACACAACCCCTCTTTCACAGGCTTTCTGAACTGCTGCAATTCTTCGAGGAACACTTTACTGTCTGTTATGCCGCTATGATTCTGGTACAGTTCACAGATCACCTGTCTGTTTTCGTTTTCAATCCACAGATCAGCAAGAATCACCCCAAATATTTTGTAATCTTCTATACGTTGAAGAACCGGACGTTCTCCGTCATTGCTTCTTTCGTCTGTCAATTCACGAATCCAGTCCAGCGTATTGATACGCTCGACATCCTTTATAACCTCCAGAACTTTATTCTGGAGATTCATATACCGTTTTGCTTCAATCAGCAATATCTCTTTTTGCGTTGTATTGATGATAACCGCATCAACGTGATCCCTGCCATTCACATTGACCGGCAGTTCAAACCATGAACAGCATTCATCACCCGCCGCTGTGGCTATCGCCTCATACGCCTTTGAAAAATTGACAGTAAGATTTCTTTCTGTAAATCCGATGCTTTTCTTCGAGGGATAGAAAATATTCAGTATTTTCTCATAGTTATGCTGATAAACTCTTAATACTTCTTCCTTGTATGTGTACTCCATTTGGGGATTATCCTCCGAATTATTTTGTTTCAATCTACCACAGTCAAAAAGATATAGTTGTTTTTATGGCAGTCTCCTTTGAGTTGCTCAAAAGAATGACCTTCTCAAACTCCATCTTTCCCCCGAAGATATCCAGGGCGCTTCCGATGGTCACGTCCACCTTACCCCGGCCTGCTTTTTTGATTTGATCCAGATCCAAGTAATCATGGACGCCGCCCGCGTAGGTCACGGGCTTTTTGCCCCAGTTTCCCAGAAGCGCGACCATAGCCTCCTCGATTCCGGAGGCCTTTCCCTCCACGTCCACGGCATGCACCAGGAATTCATCGCAGTATTCCGCCAGCATATCCAGGGCTTCCTCATTTAATATGGTTTCCGTCACGTTCTGCCAGCGGTCGGTGACAATGCGGTAATCGCCGCCGATTTTTTTGCAGGACAAATCCAGCACCAGGCGCTCTCTGCCCACAGCAGAGCTGATTTCTTTCAGCTTGTCCATCTGAACCTGTCCCTGTGAAAATACGTAGGACGTGACGATCACGTGGCTGGCTCCGGCGTCCAGAAACTCCACCGCATTTGAAGGATTGACGCCGCCGCCCACCTGCAGGCCACCGGGATAAGCGTGCAGAGCCTCAAGGGCCTGGGTCTTCGTAGCCTCGTAATATTCGCTGTCCCCGGCGTTTAATAAAACCACATGGCCGCCCTTTAAATGATAGGAGGCGTAGAGTCTGGCGAAGTCCGCGGCGGAGCGTTCGCTGACAAAATTTTCCAGCGCCTGATCCTTTTCATCCTTCAGGCTGCCGCCCACAATCTGCTTTACTTTTCCGTTATGTATGTCAATGCATGGTCTGAATTGCATGTTCTTTCCTCCGTATATTCCCCGACAGACGGCACATACTAACGATTGTACAGGATTACTTTTCAAAGCAGTCATTCTGATCAAAAATGATTTTCCGGCAGACTGTCACTGAAATTCTGAGGCTGCAAAATGCCGCAGAAGAGGTGTATTGCAATATCATGATTGCCGTGATAATCCGATCAGTCATCTCTGTTTCCATGAATGAACATCACTTGAAGGTAATCTCACAAAATCAGTTTTATTATGTACAAAATGGAGGGAATTATGAAAAATAATAAAAAGAAACGCAGGCTGCCTGTGCCCGCGCTGCTGCTCGCCCTGTCTGTGGCTCTGATCGGCTGCGGCAGAAATTCCACCACCGATAACACAAGCTCCGACTCCGGCTATGTAGAAGAGGATACTACCGGCAGCAATGATTCCGGTGCAGATAATGGAACCGGTGACAACAGCATCCTGAACGACAATACCCTGAATGGAAATGATGACTCCTTAAATGAGAATCAGACCGGAACCGGCGATTCCAACGGGGTGCTGGGCGACGGCCTTGATGACGCTGCGGACGGTGCCGGAGATATCGTAAATGGTGTGGGTGACGCCATAGATGATGTGGGTGACGCGCTGGACGACGCCTTTGACGGCGGAGACTCTGCCGCCAATGACAACAGCAATGTCAACTCTGCCACAGGCGGTAATACCACTGCCGGTTCGACCGCAAACGGCAATAATGGCACCAGCTCTGCCAAAAACAGCAATACCGGTACCGGTTCAACCGCAAACGGCTATGGCAGTTCCAACGGCAACAGCGGCACCGCCAGCAGCACAGGCGCAGTCGGCAGTGCCGACAGCGTCGGATAAGCTGCCAATAACAGCAATGGAGCTGTCAGCTCAACCGCTGGCAAAAGTAATGATACAGTCCGCTCAACCGTTGGCATCAGCAAGGGCACCACTCCCCGCTCATAAGCTCCGCAGCTGGCTGCTCTGCCTGAAAAACTTCATAAAAGGGAAGGGGCTGTCAGCCCCTGTCCCTCATTAATCCATATACACATCCTACCGCTTCTTCAGTCTCTTACATCCGGATTACGATGTCCGTCCTGCCGCGCCGCTTCCTCAATCGTGTGTTTATCAAAACTCACTGCTCACCCGATCACGTCGCTCATATCATACCGCCCCGCCGGTTTGCCCGCCAGAAATCTGGCCGCCTCCAAGGCTCCTTTGGCGAATACGCCTCTGGAATAAGCGGAATGGCTGAAGGTAATCACCTCATCCGCCCCCGCGAAAATCACGTCATGGTCGCCCACAATGGTGCCGCCCCTGACAGAGGAAATACCGATCTCCCTGGCCGGGCGCTTCTGTCTGCGGCCGCTTCTGTCATATACATACTCATAGGACGGCCCGCGGCTGGCGTTGACCGCGTCCGCTAAAGCCAGAGCCGTGCCGCTGGGCGCGTCCAGCTTCTGATTGTGATGCCTCTCCACGATCTCGATATCGTAACCGGCCTCGGAAAGCTTCGGAGAAATTTCCTTCAAAAGCTTCAGCAGCAGGTTGATGCCCACGGACATATTGGCACTTCTCAAGATGGCCGTCTCTTTGGAGGCCTCCTCCACCCTGGCAAGCTGGGCCTCGCTTAAGCCTGTGGTGCAGAGCACGCAGGGAAGCTTTCTGGCCGAGCAGTAATCCAGCAGTCCGTCCACCGCCGAGGCGTTGGAAAAATCAATCACCACATCCGCCGCCACATCGCAGTCGGCAATGTCTGTAAATACGGGATAGTCATTTTTCTGCTCCCCGGTAATATCCACGCCCGCCACGATCTCCATGGTCTCTTCCTGTGCGGCAAGAGACGTGATAAACTGCCCCATCCGGCCATTGCAGCCGTGCATTATAACTCTAATCATGCCATTCCCTCGATTCCGTACTCAATCATTGCCTTTTTGAGCCGCTCCTGATTGGGCTCCTCCATGACGGTCATGGGAAGTCTCAGTTCGTTCTTGCCATAGCCCAGATAGCTGGCAGCGCTCTTCACCGGAATGGGATTGACCTCGCAGAACAGGGCGTCAATCAAAGGCAGGGCGCGCAGCTGCTCCCTGGCGCTCTCCTCCATCTTGCCGTCAAAATAAAGCTGGCAGATATCGTGAGTCTGCTTCGGCGCGATATTGCTCAGGACAGAAATCACGCCCTTCCCTCCCAGGGAAAGAATGGGCACGATCTGGTCGTCATTGCCGGAATAAATATCCATCTTTCCATCGGTCAGCTGGGCGATATGGGCCACCTGGGAAATATTGCCGCTGGCCTCCTTCACCGCTACAATATTGTCCACATCGTGGAACAGTCTGGCAACAGTGGCCGGTGCGATATTGACGCCGGTGCGCCCCTGAATATTGTACAGAATCACCGGGATATGGATGCTGTCCGCGATGGTCTTAAAGTGGGTGTACAGACCGTTCTGGGTAGCCTTATTATAATAAGGGCTGACTAACAGCACGCCGTCCGCTCCCAGCTTCTCCGCCTCCTGAGACAGATACACCGCTGTCTCCGTGCAGTTGGAGCCGGTTCCTGCCACTACCGGAATCCGACCGGCCACCTGTTTGATACAGAAACCAACCACCTCCAGATGCTCCTCATGGCTCAGCGTACTGGCCTCGCCTGTGGTCCCGCAGACGATAATGGCGTCTGTCCCATTGGCAATCTGAAACTCGATAAGCCTGGCAAAGCTCTCATAGTCCACACTGCCATCCTCATGAAACGGGGTAATAATCGCAACACCTGCTCCTTTAAATATAGACATAATCCTGCCTCCAAAATGAATTTTATATGGAACGGTAAAAAACATGCCGTTCACTGAATTTACTGTTTACGACCTTCCGCAGTCAGAAAAACAACTTCTCAGCCCATATAAATGCTGTAAAATCATATGAACTCTCACGGTTTTCATTCTATCATTCCATAAAACAGGTGTCAACAAATGATTTACAAAGTTATCGTTATGTATAAGCCATTTATGATAATGTCCTTATATACCACAAGAGAAAATGTCCC
>JAJPYH010000234.1 GCA_021205045.1 Lachnospiraceae bacterium
AGTCGGGGCTAATGTTAAAGATTTTTCGGGACATTTTCAAAAATGCTTGACATGGATATTTTTGTAAAAATAATGTGGCTGTGAATAGGAACCAATCAGGAGGAATTTGTATGAGAGCTGCCCTGCACAACCTGGGCTGCAAGGTCAATGCCTATGAAATGGATATTATGAGGCAGAAGCTGGAGGAAAAAGGATATACTATTGTTCCCTTTGATTCCCAGGCGGATATCTATATTGTGAATACCTGCACGGTGACCAATATCGCGGATCAGAAGAGCCGCCAGATGCTCCATCAGGCCAGAAAGAGGAATCCCGCGGCTGTGGTGGTGGCTGTGGGATGTTACGTGCAGACCGGAACGGAGCAGGTTTTAAAGGACGAGGGTGTGGACCTGGTCATCGGTAATAATAAAAAGAGCCGGGTGACGGAGCTGATTGAGGAATTTCTGAAAGAAAAGGAGGACAGAGAGGACTCCTGGGTTTTGGAGGTTCATCAGGCCGGAGGAGAGTCTCAAAGCGAGGAAAGACGGCAAACCGGGGAAGGCTTTCAAAGTGGGAAGAACTGCAAAACCGGGAAGGAACTCAAAACTATGGGAGGGGAGAGTCTTTCTGATATCGGCCACATCTATGAATATGAAAAAATGTCCCTGCGGCGAACTTCGGAGCACACCAGAGCCTACATCAAAATTCAGGATGGTTGCAATCAGTTCTGCAGCTACTGCATTATCCCTTACGCCAGAGGGCGGGTGCGCAGCAGGCATTATGAGGATATTCTGCAGGAGGTTCAAACGCTGGCGGCAGCGGGATATCAGGAGATTGTGCTGACCGGCATCCACATCAGCTCCTATGGTATTGATTTTGAGGACGAGCCCTGGGAGAGAGGGGAGTGTGTGGACCGGCCTCAGTCTGATGAGCGTCACGACTACTCCGGAGGGGGAAAGCTGATAGATTTGCTGGAAAGGCTGGCAAAAGAGAGCGGGATCAGACGGATCCGCCTGGGCTCCCTGGAACCACGGATTATCACGGAGCAGACTGCGCGGAGGCTGGCTGCCATCCCGCAGCTTTGTCCTCATTTTCATTTATCTTTACAGAGCGGCTGTGATGAGACGCTGCGGCGGATGAACAGACATTATACCACGGAAAACTATGCTGAAAGTGTGGCCTGTCTGAGGGAGGCCTTTGATCATCCGGCCATCACTACGGATGTGATCGTGGGTTTTCCCCGGGAGACGGAGGAGGAATTTTCCCGAACCGTGGATTTCCTGGAGGAGATTGCTCTTTATGAGATGCATGTTTTCAAGTATTCTGTGAGAAAGGGAACCGTGGCGGCGGCCATGAAGGGGCAGGTCGCGGACCCGGTGAAAGCACGGCGAAGCGATGTGCTTCTGGAAATGACGGCCAGGAAATCTGAGGAGTACCGCAGGTCGCAGATCGGCCGCAGGGCGGAAATCCTTTTTGAGGAAAAGAAAGCGGTCAATGGCCGGGAATACTGGATTGGACACACAAGAGAGTATGTGAAGGCGGCGATGGAGAGCGGAGAAAATCTTTCCAATGTTCTGCTGGCGTGTGAAATTACGGGGATGCTGACGGAAGAAATCGTGGAGTGCCGTAGTCTGGGTGGGAAAGCCGGTCGGTGAGTGCCGTTGTCCGGACGAGGAAACCAGTCTGTGAGTGCCGCTTCCCGGGCGAGGAAACCGGCCGGTGAGTGCCATTGCTCGGGCACAGAAGTCCGCTGTCCGGATGCGGAGACCTTCAGCGCGGGCGGTAAACGTTGAAATTGTGCGGAAAACGAAAGGACGGCGGGAATATGCTTTTCGTACGGCAAAGTATGAGCGGGGAAGAAATGGATCGTCTGATGACGGTATACCGCGAGAGCAACGAGGAAAACGTGGACTATTTTTTTTCCAGGGATTGAGGATCGGGAGGAGGGTCTGCGGAAGGTGATAGATAATTTCAAGGACTTTCTGAGGAAGTTTTTTGCGGATGACAGAAATGCATACTACATCTGGGAGGCTGACGGGGAGTGGGTCAGCGCACTGCGGCTGACGCGCCTGGAGGGCTGTTATTTCCTGGAAGCGCTGGAGACGAAGCCGGAGTGCCGCAAACGGGGATATTCGCTGGAACTGTTTACTGCGGTATATGAATATCTGGGACAGCATGGCCCCTTTGTCATCAGGGATCATGTCTCCAAGAGAAATACCGCCTCCCTGGCGGCGCACAAAAGAGCGGGCTTTACGATCGAGTTTGAAAACGCGGTGGAGTTTATGCCCGGCCTGGAGGAGAAGCCGGAGAATCCCAGATGCTATGGCCTGATTTACAGGAGCGACTCCTGCGGAGAACTGTGACGGAAAGCAGCTGCGACGGCAGCAGACTGTCGGGAGGCTTATGTCAGGCCGCTTATCAATGAAATCCTGAGTAAAACGGCAAAATTTCGCTGTGAATAGTAGCAGAATTTCTGTTCCGGTTTATCCGGGTCAGGAAAAGGAACAAGGAGAAAAAAGTGGAGCAAATGAAAACCAGTGACAGGAAGCAAAATGATTTCCCGCTTGAACATGTGATTCGAGACGGAGGCATGATGAATATTTTCCGCTCCATCGGCTGCATCGGGGACAGTCTGACCAGCGGAGAGTTTGAGTGCATCGGGCCGGACGGCGAAAAGGTCTGGTGGGACTGCTTTGAATATTCCTGGGGCAAGCAGATTGAGCGGATTACAGGCATTCAGATGACCAATTTTTCCAGAGGAGGCCTGACAGCCTGCCAGCTGTACCGGGAGGCTGATGCGGGGACAAGCCCTGTGGAAAATCTCAACCACCTCTTTGATAAGGATAACCTGAAACAGGGCTATATCCTGGCGCTGGGGGTCAACGATATTGGCTGGCCGGATACTTTTCAGGCTGTATATCATGGGAAAATTGGTAATCCGCAGACGGATATTGACCTGGATCATTATGAGAATAACGCGCCCACCTTTGTGGGGTGGTATGCCAAAATCATTCAGCGTCTGCAGTCCCTGCAGCCGGACGCCAGATTTTTCCTGCTGACCATGCCCACCGATTTTGGAAGTGAAAAGTTCTGCGCGGTGATCGAAGGTATTGCGGCAAGGCTGAAAAACTGCTATGTGATGGATTTCTATCATTACGCGCCGCCCTATGATCAGGATTTTCAGGCAAAATATTACGATGGAGGGCATATGAACGCCCTGGGATATCTGCTGTCCGCCCATTATATTATGACTTATATTGACTGGATCATCCGCCATCATGTCATGGAGTTCCGGGATGTCCAGTACATCGGGACGGATAAGAGACCGACAGATTATTATCAATGAGGTACCACGAATATAAGGAGGTATATTTTATGAACACTTTGGAAGCGATCGCAAGGAGAAAATCCATTTGCAGCTACACGGGCGAGAGGATCAGCGAGGAGGAAATGGCTGCCATCTTAAAGGCTGCCAATGAAGCCCCGGTAGGAATGGGGAAGTATGACAGCCTCCACCTGACCAGGGTAGAGAATGAGGAGATGTTAAAAGAGCTGGACGGTGCCGCGGCGAAGCTTTTTGGCAGACCGGGGATACATCCGCTGTACGGAGCTCCGACACTGATTTTGGTATCCAGTAAGAGCCAGAACGGAAGTCTCTCCAATGTGGAGTACTCCAATGCGGCCATCGTGGCTCATAATATGGCGCTGGCGGCCACCGAGCTTGGCGTCGGCGTCTGCCATATCTGGGGCGCTGTGGCGGCGCTGAACGCTGATCCGGAGCTGGTGGAAAAGCTGTCGCTGCCGGAAGGCTTTGTACCCTGCTGCGGCGTGATTCTCGGAAAGACGGAGCAGGCGTATGAGGAGCGCACGTCCAGGGAAGGACATATCGGGATTACGGAGCTTTTATAGTGAATGACAGTATTTCACAAAAACAGTTCAGATTTGGAGGGCGAAATTTCCGCCCTCTTATTTTTGGCTTTATTGGAAATACCTGTTGACAAATACCTGGTGCAGGATTATATTAAAATTACCTATCGGGTAATTTTAATATAGAGAGGAGGAGAATTTGGAACTTGAATATGCCTCTGAAAAAGTAAAAATGCAGTGCACAAGTATAAAAGCAGCCAATAAACTGTTTGGCGGTGACGCAATGCTGACGAGAAATCTGTTGTCGAGGATTAATGCGCTGAGCGCAGCGGAAACGATAAAGGATATTGTAATTCAGTCGTCCTTTCGATTTCACGCATTGAAAAATAAAAAGGGAAGAAATCTGGAAGGATATTTTGCAATTGATGTGAAATCCATAAGAGAGCCATGGAGAATTATTTTGCAGCCATTGACAGATGATAAGCAGCAGTATAACCCGTGTAATATTGATGAAATAGCTGGAAAAGTAAGGATTGTAGAGATTGCGGAGGTAAGTAAGCATTATGAGTAATTATATGGAATATCATGACAGAATTGCTTTTCACCCGGGGTATTATATAAAGGAAATCGTTGATGAAAGCGGCCTGACGCAGGAGGATTTTGCCCGGCGTCTTGATACTACGCCCAAAAATCTGAGCCTTTTGATCAGAGGAGAGCAGAGTCTTTCTGTTGATATGGCCATGAAGCTGTCCAGAATGATGGGCACAAGTGCGGAATACTGGCTGAATCTGCAAAACGAGTATGATTCTTTAATTGCAGAGTTTAACTCTGATAAAGAGCTGGCAGCTGAACGCGCGGTATTTGAATATTTTGATTATCGGTATTTTCGGGAAAATTACGGCCTTCCGGATTTGCCGCGGCAGATAGATGAGCAGATCAGGCAGGTCAGAGAATTTCTCAATGTGGCGACGCTTTCGGTACTCCTGAAAAAGGATATGGCGGTGAGCTTCAGAAGTTCTCCACAAGACCTGACATCCGGAAGTATTGTCAGGGCCAACGCGATGGTGCAGATTGCGATAAATGAGGCGATGAAGATACAGGCGCCCAAATTCAATAAAACTGAATTTGAATGCGCTGTAAAATATGCGTTAACGCTGACTGAAAATCACGAGGAGTTCTACCCGCTGATCAGGGATGCATTTTGCAAAGCGGGTGTCATATTTGTAATCCTGCCCAATATTTCCGGATCAAAAACGAATGGAGCAACGAAGAAGATTGGCAGGAATATTATGCTGATGGTAAATGACAGAAGGTTGAATGCCGATTCGTTCTGGTTCACTCTTTTTCATGAAATCGGGCACATTATGAATGGAGATTATGGAATTTCCTTTGAAAAGGAAGCAGGGGAAAAGGAAGACGCAGCTGATAAATACGCACAGGACAGTCTGATTCCACCGGAGAAATATCAGATATTTCTTCGAGAAAATAAATTTGATTTACAGGCAATTCAAAAATTTGCAAGGCAAATCGGGCGCGATCCTGGTATTGTGCTTGGAAGATTACAGAATGACGGGATTGTAGGTTTCGATGACTGGACCATGAGGCCGCTGCGGCATAAATATAAAGTGATGACAAGGTGATTGCGCATGTGAGGAACGGGCAGGGCGTCTCATGGAATATCTGTAAAAAAGTAAGTAATGCTGCTTTACGGAAGAATGCGGAATAGTGCTTGAAATCCGGGAGCGAATCCATTAGAATGTGATCAGAAGAAAACAGGCAGAGTCTTATGCCTCGTGTAAAGGAGAAATTGAACATGGACAAAAAAGCAATGTATAAGCTTAGCTACAGCCTGTTTGTGCTGACGGCTAAAGAGGATGGACGCGACAACGGCTGTATCGTCAACACGGTGACGCAGGTCACTTCTGAACCGAATCGCATCACTGTTGCCATCAACAAGAATAACCTGACCCATGACATGGTGCTAAGGACAGGAAAATTCAACGTGTCCATCCTGACGCAGAAGGCGCCCTATGCCACTTATCAGCACTGGGGCTTCCAGAGCGGCAGGGATGTGGACAAGCTGGAGGAGATCACCGTCAGCCGCAGTGAAAACGGCCTGGTGTATCTGCCGGAGAATGCCAACGCTTATCTGAGCGCGGAGGTGATTGAGAGCAAGGATATGGGAACCCACACGCTGTTTCTGGCGGATGTGACGGACGGGGAGGTATTGAGCGATGATGAGTCTGTGACCTACAGCTATTATCAGTCCAACGTCAAGACAGCGCCAGCACCGGCCAAAAAGAAAGGGTTCGTGTGCACTGTCTGCGGTTACATATACGAAGGGGATGTGCTGCCAGCGGACTTTATCTGCCCCTGGTGCAAGCATCCGGCATCGGATTTTGTACCTGTTGAATAAAAGGGAATCATTACCCATTGCATGGCTCTGACAGAGATTGAATTTTTGTCCGGATATCAATCCATAAGTAGCAGCCAGACAAAAAAGATCGTCATTTTCTGTGAGAGAAGATGACGGTCTTTTGGCGTAATGGAGTATTATATTGTTGGAATTAATCCATTTCTTTGCCCCAGAAGATTAATGAAAGCATTCCCGGGCCGGTGTGGGCTCCGATCACCGGGCAGAGCATGGTGATGCGGACATCCGCGTTGGGGTTGACCTTCAGTACCATTTCCTTTAACTCCGCGGCAGTGTCCTTGCAGTCCGCGCAGCAGATATAGGTGGTATTGCCGTAGCTTTCATCGAAGCGCTCCTGATAGCAGTCTGCCAGATAGCGCATGGCCTGTCTGCTGCCCCGCTTTTTGGCCACGGAGCCAAGCTCACCCTTCGCGTTGATATTGAGGATGGGTTTGATGTTCAGTGCTGTGCCTACAAGGGCGGTGGTGGCGGAGACGCGGCCGCCGCGCTTCAGATAGACCAGGTCCTCCACCATGAACCAGTGGTTCAGATTGTGGACATTCTCCCTCAGCCATGCGGCATTCTGAGCAAGAGTCATGCCTGCGTCCCGGTTTCTGGCGGCGTATTCTGCCAGCAAGCCCATGCCGCCGGTGGCGGCGAAGCTGTCGATGACTTCAATCTCAGCATTCGGATACTGCTCTGTCAGTGTCCGGGCAGCTAAAAGAGCGGCCTCACAGGTCTTGCTCAGCCCGCTGGAGAGAGCAATGTAAAGGATGGACTTTCCTTCCCTGATGGCGGGCTCGAAGGTCTCCTGATACTGGTAGGGCGAAATCTGACTGGTGTGGGTTGGCACGTTGCGCCGCATGCTCTCGTAAAAATAATGCATTTTTTCATCGCTCTCCGGGCCGGTAGCCGTTAAGGTTTCGTCTCCAAGCTCGTATTCCATGGGAACGTAGCGGATGTTGATCTTTTCCGCCACCTTCTCATCGATATCCAGCGACATATCTACAAAGATTTCGTAATTGTTGTTCATCATATTCTCCTGAATGTGCGACAGCACAGATTTTGTGAATGGGTCAATGGGTTCCGGCTGCTCATTGGAGCATTCAGCCCCGCAGGCAGCAGTTTATTCGTAGGAAAACTCGCTTCCCGCCTCAATGATCAGCACCATGGTTTTACCGGTATTGAGCACGATCTCGTCTCCGTTTTCATCATAGTATCTGGTGGCTGAGAAGGTGCTTCCCTTTTGCCAAGTGCATTTGATGATTTTGCCGGAGGTGATCAGCCAGGCGTCCTGCCCGGAGGTGTCTGTGGTGTTGAACCACAGATAGCCGTTTTCGTCCCGTACACTGTACTCCACAGATTGAATGATGATATTGGAAAAGGAAAGCTGCGCGCCGTTGGTGCCGTCAATATGAGGGCCGTCGGTGCCGCCGGACAGATACTGAAAGCGGTAGTACAGGCCGTCCTGTTCATCATACTGAAAATAACATCGGGTCAGAGGATAACAGGCGCTCATGTCCAAAGATGTGTAGTCCTGCGCGGAGGTGTACTGCTCCAGAGTGTTGGGAGTGCTTTCATCGGCGAACAGATAATGATAGTCGTCTGTCAGTCCCCGGTCACTGGCCTCGATCCCCTGGGCTTCAAGGGCGTCGGCCACCTGAGAGGTATCTATGTAGGCGTTGTGAGGGGCGGAACGGTCGGTGGAGCGGTAGTACGGAGAAGTGATCACGTTGCCGTCCAGGTCATCTGTGGTTTCCTCCGCGAGAATTTCGTCCGCGTAATAGGGACCGCCGAAATGACAGATGACAGCGTCCCATTCCAGAGCCCAGTACGCGTAATAATCTCTCAGGGAGCGCACATTGCCGAGCTTGCCGATCTCCTCATAGTCTTCAAAAATTCCCATCAGCCGGGTCATGCTTCCCTCAATGAGACATTCGTAAAGAATGGAGGCCTGAGAGAGGCCATAATGGGGAATGGCGGAGGATTCATTGGGGATCATGACTGCCAGAGGTCTGAGATCCGCCGCGTCCTCATCAATCCATTCATTGGTGAGCCTGCTGCGGACCATGCCTTCATGCGTCCCGTCTTCCTCTTCAGTTGTCTGTTCCATGCCCTCATCGCCGCTGCCGAGAACTTCATCGATGACGAACACGGAATCAATGGCTGCTTCGCTGGAACGGCTGGCACAGCCGGTCACAGCAAGAATGGCGGCGGCTGTTACCAGAAGGATTCCGGATAATTTACGTATTTTCATAAAAATACCTCACCGCTATTGGGGGAATAAATATATGATATAAGTGTCGCATCGCCCGGCAGATTTACCTGCCTCAATGTACAGAGACCTTTGTCAGACAAAATCTGTCGGGAAAGACTCTGTTATGACATGTCTGTATCCGGAAGTAAAAAACAGGAAAGTAATATTGACAGATCTTCAGAAATTGCCGTACACTGCCTTAGTGCAGCGTTTTGTAAGCAGCTGGTGATTTATAGAACACTGTATCAGTACACAGTGGCATATAAAATCGCAGAGACCGCGATGCCCAGCAGAGCGCCCATGAACACCTACAGGGGAGTGTGTCCCACAAATTCTTTCAGGTTGTCCACGGGAATTCCCTTGGTCAGATCCTCCCTGGACAGTTCCTCAATGAGCTGATGCAGAACCTTGGCCTGCTTGCCGGTTTCCTGTCGGACACCACTGGCGTCATGCATGACGATGATGGCAAAAATAACGGAGATGGCGAAAGCAAAGCTGGAGACACCGCAATCGAAGGCGGTGGCCAGCGCCAGGGCGCAGACTGTGGCGGAATGGCTTGAGGGCATGCCTCCGCTGCCTACCATGCGCTCAAGGGAGACCTCTTTATTTAAATAGGCATGAATCAGGGTTTTGATAATTGAAGCGGCAAACCAGGCGATTACCGCCGCCATCAGGACATGATTGTCCAAAAGCTCAAGTATGAGGTTCATTTGATACTCCCGGGAAAATTATGGTGGTACGCTTCGCATGAGCGAAAACGCGATATATAGTTATTTTATCCTAAAGCTGTGATAAAGTAAAGGAAAAGGTGTCAAGCATTTTTGAAAATGTCCCGAAAAATCTTTAACATTAGCCC
>JAJPYH010000248.1 GCA_021205045.1 Lachnospiraceae bacterium
ATAAAATCAAATGAAGGTATAGCCAGTTAATTATTATTCGATGTACTAGTTACTTCTTCTGGTTCATCGTCTGCTTTTCGCGTCTCAGAGTTCCTTATTTTTGACAGCGGTGCGCTGCAGATAGTCGGATGTTTTTAATCCGTCGACGGCCTGCAGACCGATGGCCGTCTGCCATGCATAGCTTTTAGCCCGTTTGTCCGGCTCAGTTTCCTTTATATAATTTTTGAAGGGGTCATCGATCACTCTGTATTACCTCGTTTTTCATCTGTAGATTTCATTATAAAGATCAGGTTCAGAGAAGTCAAGGAAGGCTTCTTTTTTGATTGTATCAGTTTATTTTGAGTTGAAACTGAGGGACTATCATGTAATGGACTGTTGGAGGGACGTGCCCTGCAGTGTGGAGATTATGGACCGTCTTTCCCGGGAAACAAAAACAGCCGGAATGCCGGATGGTTTTGGGGAGACTGTACAGGCATGCGGAGATATGATGCTGAGACATATCAGGAATAGGAAGCCTGCGTTTGGGGAAATCTATGGAAAGATAGCTTCAGGCCGCACAGAAAGTTATTCTGTGAAATAAAGCTGCATGATGAAGGGAATGTTCCGTGAAATAAAGCCGCATGACGAAGGAACCGTTCCGTAAAATAAAGCTGTATGGCGATGAGGCCATATCGGGAAGCGAATGAAGATGAGGGAAGAAACACGGTATTACCGGGAATATACAGATGATTTTGTGGAGAGCAGGCAGCAGGATGAGACGCTGCCGGAGGATTTTGTCTGGCTTCATGAGAATATTTTTTACCGGGCTGCTGCGGCGGTTTTGTATGGAATTGCGGTAATCTTCAGCTTTTTTTACTCTTATTTCGGACTTCATATCCGGGTTGTAGGCAGGGAGAAGCTGAAAAGATGTAAGGGGCAGGGAATTTTCCTGTACGGCAATCACACTCAGCCTATGGGGGACGCCTTCGCCCCGGCCATGTATATTTTCCCCAAAAGGCTTTACACTGTGGCAGGCGCGGCCAACCTGGGCATTCCTGTGCTGGGGAAGGTCCTTCCCATGCTGGGGGCGCTGATCGTGCCCCAGTCTGTGGCGCAGATGAGGTCCTTTCTGAATGCCATGAAGTATCATCTGGAGCATGGCAGGTGCATCATTGTTTATCCTGAGGCCCATGTGTGGCCCTACTGCGGCTTTGTGCGGCCCTTTCCGGAGACCTCCTTTCGGTATCCGGTGCAGTTTGGGGCGCCGGCCTACTGCATGACCACCACCTATCAGAAGTGGCGGCGGGGGCAGAAGCCCCGGATTACCACCTATATTGACGGACCTTTTTATCCGGATCAGGAGATGAGAAAAAAAGAAGCGCAGCGCAAGCTCCATGATGAGATTGCGCAATGTATGCGGGAGAGAAGCAAGGCCAGCACTTATGAGTACATTCGTTATGTCAGAAAGTCGGAAGAATAAGGCGGAGAGGCAGGCATGAAAATGACTCAGCAAAGATAAAAAAGGGGAGAGGAAGCGTGTGATCAACATCTTATACTGCGGAGACAGAAACATAGAGGACGGCCTGATGATTTCTGTGCTGTCTCTGCTGAGAAATGTGGAGGAAGAACTGAATATCCTTGTCCTGACGCTGTCCCTTTCTCAGGAAGAGACCGGCAGCAGAGATATATACCCTGTGACAGAAAAAATCATTCAGTACCTGGACAGGAGGGTAAAGGAGCAAAACGATCAAAGCCGGGTTCGGCTCATTGACGCTACGGAGCGGTTTAAAAAACAGATGCCAACTGCCAACATGGCGACCCGCTTTACGCCCTGCTGTATGCTGCGCCTGTTCGCAGATCAGATTCCGGAGATACCGGACCGCATTCTCTACCTGGACAACGATGTGGTCTGCCGGAGGAATCCGGGGGATTTTTACCATCAGGACATGGAGTCCTGGGAGCTGGCGGGGGTGCTGGATTATTACGGAAAATGGTTTTTCAGGCGAAATCTCTTCCGCATGGATTACCTGAATTCCGGGGTCCTTTTATTAAATATGAAAAAAATCAGGCAGACGGGACTGTTTGAGCGTTGTCGGGTTTTGTGCCGGGAGAAAAAGATGTTCATGCCGGATCAGTCCGCCATCAATAAGCTGGCAGAGGCCAAAAAAATCTGCCGCGGAAAGTACAATGACCAGAGGCACCTCCATGAGGACACGGTGCTGCAGCATTTTAGCACCACCTTCCGTTTTTTCCCAAAGATTCGTACCCTGACGGTGAAGCCCTGGGAGGTGGAGCGGATGCACAGTGTATTGAAGCTGACGGAATATGACGATCTGCTGGAGGAGTACATACGGGAGAAAACCATACTGGAAAGAGGAGAATAAAATACATGAAAGAAGTACCTGTTTTTTTTACTGTTGATGACGATTATGTGCCTTATCTGGACTGCGCCCTGCGTTCCATGATGGAGAACGCATCCAAAGAGTATGCTTATAAAATCATTGTGCTGGAGCAGGACGTCAGTGAGGAGCACAAGGCTTTGCTGGCGGATGCCGTAAAGCCGCCTTTTGAAATTCAGTTTATCCGGATGAAGGACAGCTACAGCTGGCTGACGGATCGGGAGGAGAACTGGCTTCGCTGTGATTATTTTACGCTGACCATTTATTTCCGGCTCTTTATCGCGGATATGTTTCCCCAGTATGATAAGGGAATTTATCTGGACAGCGATATTGTGGTGCCGGGGGATATTTCGAAGCTTTACGGGGTGGAGCTGGGGGACAGGCTGTTAGCGGTGTGTACTGACCAGGCGGTGACGGCGGTGCCTGAGCTGTCTCATTATGCGGAGGAAGCCATCGGCGTGAAAAATACGGATTATTTTAATTCCGGCATCATGGTGATGAACCTGAAACAGCTGCGGGAGGAGAAGTTTTCCGATCAGTTTATGCGGCTGTTAAATACCTGGCATTTTGACTGTATCGCGCCGGATCAGGATTATCTCAACGCCATCTGTCAGGGACGGGTGGTCATGCTGGACGGAGAGTGGGATGTGATGCCGCCGGCCGGGGAGAACGAGGCGCTTGTGGCGGAGCTGAAGCTCATTCATTACAATTTATTTTCCAAGCCCTGGTGCTATGACGGCATTGCTTATGAGGAGTATTTCTGGAAATACGCTGAACACTCGCCCTTCTATCAGGATATTCTGCGCTATAAGGAGGGCTATTCTGAGGAGCAGAAGCGTTCGGACGCGGACTGCATGGCGACCATGATCAGGAAGGCGGCAAGCCTTGACGGGCAGGAAGTGACTTTCCGGAAGCTCAGGGATCAGGGAGAGAGAATCCGGTTATGAGTAGTGATGAAAGAGCGGCAACAGAAGAGAAAGGATTCGAATATGATCATTGGCGGAAATAAAGCTGAAGTTGTGGAAAACATAAAAAAGAATGCGGAGAATGGAAATTATAACCTGAAAACGGAGGTACACGACCCCAATATGACAGCCGAGCAGAAAACGGAACTGGCGCTTCAGTATGCCAGAAATCGGGGAACTGTGGGCTATTGGCTGAAAAACCGGCTGGCCATGTCCTTTCTGTATGTGTTTGATCTGTTTCTCAATCGGCATACCAGGGTGGAGGGGCTGGAAAATCTGGATGATATCCGGGGCGGTGCCATTGTCACCAGCAATCATTTCAATCAGCTGGACAACACGGTGGTGCGTGAGACCATGCGCCGGGGCGGCCAGGGGCGGATGTATACGGTGGTGCAGGAGACCAATCTGGCAATGACCGGTTTCTTGGGCTTTATCATGAATTATGTGGACAATATCCCCATTTCAAAGAGTAAAAAATATACCAGCGAGTTTTTTGAACCTACGATCGCCCAAATATTGGCAAGAGGGGAGAAAATCCTGATTTATCCGGAGCAGGAGATGTGGTTTAATTATCGTAAGCCCAGACCGCCGAAACGGGGGGCATATTATTACGCGGCTTTAAATGAGGTTCCGGTGATTTCCTGCTTCGTGGAGATTCAGGATCTGCCGGAACAGGAGACGGAGGAATTTTATAAGACCCGGTGGGTGATGCATGTGCTGCCGCCTATTTATCCGGATCCGCAAAAGGACGTGAGGACCAACAGCCTGGAAATGATGGACCAGGATTACCGGCAGAAGATTGCGGCCTATGAGGCTGCATACGGCAAAAAACTGACCTACGCCAACGAGCAGGGGGACGTGGCTGGATGGATTGCGAAGGAGGCGTGAAAACCGGTACAGATGAGTAGAGATACAAAAGCGGGCAAGGAGTGCCCTGAGTGCGGGGGAGAGACGGTTTCTGTCAGGGAAACAGATGTGGAGATGATATCTGTCCCGAAAACGGACGGAGAAGAAGAAAAGACAAAAGAACTGAGACTGGGCATCGATATCGGCTCCACCACGGTGAAGCTGGTGATTATCGATGCCCATACATATCAGGTGATTTATTCCGTCTATCGAAGACATCATGCCAGGCAGCTGGAAACGGCGGCTGCACTTTTAAGGGAGGCGGCTGAGAAGTTCCCGGGAAGGGTTCTGCGGGCGGCAGTGTGCGGCTCCGGCGGAAAACCGGCGGCGGAGGCTTTGGGGGTTCCCTACATTCAGGAGGTGGTGGCAAACGCCGCCGCAGTCTGCGCCCTTTATCCTCAGGCCAGGACGGCGGTGGAGCTGGGAGGCCAGGACGCCAAGCTGATTTTTTTCCATTATGATGAGCAGAAAAAGGAGCTGACGGCCTCGGATATGCGCATGAACGGAAGCTGCGCCGGAGGAACCGGAGCCTTCATTGATGAGATTGCCGCGCTTTTAAACGTGGAGCCGGAGCATTATGAGGCGCTGGCGGCGGCCGGCACCCATGTCTATGACATTTCCGGCCGCTGCGGGGTGTTTGCCAAGACGGATATTCAGCCTCTGCTGATTCAGGGAGCGGCCAGAGAGGATATCGCCCTTTCCGCCTTTCACGCCATTGCCAAACAGACCATCGGCGGACTCTCCCAGGGGCTGGAGCTGGCGCCGCCGATTATTTTTGAGGGCGGGCCGCTGACCTTTCACCCTACCCTGGTGAAGGTGTTTGCGGAGAGGCTGCATCTGAAGGAGGATGAGATTTTGATTCCGGAGCATCCGGAGACCATTGTGGCCCGGGGCGCGGCCATCGCCATTGACAGGCTGTTCGGGGAAGAGGGAAGGCCTGCCCGGCTGTCTGCGGAAGACGACAGGAGCGCCCGGCTCTCCGCGGATGACGGCGGCATGTCCCTCTCCGGGATGGCGCAGCGGCTTTCGAATTTTCTGAAAAAACAGGCGGCCCAGCCCCAGAACATCAGCCGTCCGTTTTTTTCAGATGAGAAAGAGCGCCGGGCTTTTGAGGCGCGCCACGGCGCGGAGCGCATGAAAGTGGAGGAGCCTGAAATCCGCGACGGGGAAATCCGTGCTTATCTGGGTATTGATTCCGGTTCCACCACCTCCAAAATGGTGCTGATGGATGAAAAGGAGCGGGTCATCGACCGCTTCTATGCTTCCAATCGGGGGCAGGCGCTGCAGGTGGTCTGCGACGGCATCCGTGGTTTTTATGAAAAATATGAAAAACAGGGCGTCAGCCTGCGCATCCTGGGTGTGGGCACCACAGGCTACGGAGAAAAGATGCTGGCCAGGGCCTTCGGGGCGGACTATCATATTGTGGAGACGGTGGCTCACGCCACGGCGGCGGTCCGGTTTTTCCCAAAGGCCACCTTCCTTCTGGATATCGGCGGACAGGATATGAAGGCCATCTGGCTGGAGGACGGGGTAATTACCAATATCATGCTGAATGAAGCCTGTTCCTCCGGCTGCGGCTCGTTCCTGGAGACTTTTGCGGAAAGCCTGAACATTCCGGTGGAGAAAATCTCCGATGAGGCATTCGCTTCCGAAAATCCGGCCCATCTTGGCAGCCGGTGCACTGTGTTCATGAACAGCACCATCATCAATGAGCAGAGAAACGGCAAAAGTCCACGGGACATCATGGCGGGACTGTGCCGTTCCATCATTGAGAATGTGTTCACCAAGGTGGTGCGGCTCTCCAACACGGACACGCTGGGAGACTGTGTGGTCGTGCAGGGCGGCACCTTCAACAACGCTGCGGTGCTGAGAGCCCTGGAGGAATACCTGGGACGGGAGGTACACCTGGCGCCTTATTCCGGGGAGATGGGGGCTTTAGGGGCAGCGATGCTGACCCGCGGCCATATCGAGGAATACGGATACGCGGACGCAAAAGGAACTTCCTTTATCGGCAGGGAGGGTCTGGCTGATTTTCATTATGAGACCAGAACCGGCGTGTTCTGTCCCCGCTGCGCCAACCATTGCAGCCGCACGGTGATTTCCTTTTCCGATGGAAAATATTATGTCACGGGAAACCGGTGTGAGCGCGGGGAGGTGCTGACCGGACGGGAGTGGGAGCAGGAAACGGGGAATGCCGGGGTCGTGGAAAAACCGGAAACAGGCGATGCCGGGGTCGTGGAAAAACCGGAAACAGGCGATGCCGGGGCTATGGAAAAGCCGGAAACAGGCGATGTCAAGGCTGTGGAAATGCTTGCAGCGCAGGCTGCGGAGAGATCGGAAACAGGTGCAGCGCAGGCCGTGGATAGATCGGAAACGGGCGCGCCGCAGGCTGTGAAAGAGTCGCCGGTGCAGCCTGTATCTGTTGCTGAGACAAAAAAGCCCCTGCCCGTGGATCTGTTCGCCCAGCGCGAGGCCATGCTCTTTCAGGAGTATCCTTATCATGCGCAGACAGTGCGGAAAGAGGTCATCGGCCTGCCCAGGGTGCTGGAATTCTGGGACAGCTGCCCCTTCTGGAGCACCTTTTTCAGGGCGCTGGGATATCAGGTCAGATTATCTCACAAAAGCAGTCGGAAAATGTACGAGGAGGGCCTTTCCTTTGTGGCCTCCGATACGGTCTGCTTCCCGGCCAAGCTGGTGCACGGGCACGTGGCCGATCTGGCAAGGCAGAAGGTGGATCGGATTTTCTTTCCTTATATTATGCACATGCCGCCGGAGGGCGTGGACAAGCAAAGCCCCTATGTGTGCTCCGTGCTGCAGGGCTATCCCATGATGGTGCGCAATTCCCAGAATCCGGAGGAACGCTATGATGTGATCTACGATACGCCGGTGTTCCACTGGTTTTCTGAAAAGAACAGAAAAAAACAGATCTGCCAGTATGCAGTGGAGACTCTGGGAGTGACGAAGAAGGAAGCGGAGGAGGCCTTCGCACAGGGCGAGGCGGCCATGAAGCAGTTCCGCACAACTCTGACGGAGAAAGCGGCGCAGGTGATCGATCAGGCGCAAAAGGATCACAGCTACGCCGTGGTGCTGGCCGGGCGTCCTTACCATACGGATCCCTTTGTATCTCATGATATATCAAAATTATTTCTCAGAAAGGGGATTTCCGTGCTGCCGGTGGACTCTCTGCCGGGGTTAGATGAACAGGAGCTGAAAAATACCCGCATTGAGATCACCAACAATTTCCACACCCGGATGCTTGCCGGCGCCATGGTCGCCGCGGAAAATGAGGCGCTGGAATATGTGCAGCTGGTCAGCTTCGGCTGCGGCCACGACGCGGTACTCTCCGATGAGATCGTCCGGATTATGACCGAACGGGCGGACAAGCCGCCGCTGATTTTAAAGGTGGATGAGAGCGATGCCGCAGGCTCCCTGAGCATCCGCACAGAGTCCTTCATTGAGACAGTGGATATCCGCCGGAAAGGCAAAGGCAACGCGGCGGGAGAGGTGTGTCCCCTGCCCGCGCCCAGTCCCGTGAAGTTTTATAAGAAGGACAAAAAAATCCGAACCCTTCTGGTTCCCAACATTTCGGCGGAGGTCTCCGTCCTGTTGTGCGGAATTCTGGAAAAAGAAAATTTCATTGTCCGGTCGGTTCCGGTGGGCGGCCTGAAAGAGATTGGCCTTGGCAAGAAATATGTACATAACGATATCTGCTTTCCCTGTCAGATGGTCATCGGAGAGCTGATCGGCGCCCTGCAGCAGGGAAATTATGATCTGGACGAGGTGGCGGTAGGTATGGTAAAATTCCAGTGTGACTGCCGCATGTCCCACTATGCGGGTCTTCTGCGCAAGGGCCTGGACGCCGCCGGTTTTTCCCAGGTACCGGTGCTGACCACGGACATGGGCGATTCCAAGGACATGCACCCCGGCGTATCCCTGTTGGGCGTCAGCGCGGTGCTGGAAGCGGTCTGGAGCTTTGAGATGCTGGACATGCTGACAGAGCTGTGCAGAAAGATCCGCCCCTACGAGCTTCATCCCGGAGAGACAGACCGGGTATATCAGGGCTGTGTCCGGGAGATTGCGGACGGAATCCGAAAGGGGATCGGAGAGGCCAGGAAGGCCTTTGACAGATGCCTGGATGAGATGGCGGCCATTCCCTATGACAGAAGCCATTTAAAGCCCAGAGTGTTTGTCACAGGCGAACTGTTAGTCACCTATCATCCGGGTTCCAACTTCGACATTGAGCGTTATCTGGAGCGAAACGGCATGGAAGCTGTTTTTCCCAGGATCACGGATCAGCTTCGCAAGGATTTCCGCGCTACGGAATGTGAAATATCCGATTACCACGCGGATATTTTCCCCTATCCCTTTGCGGTGACCTGGCTCTTTGATGAGATTCAGAAAAAGCTGGAGAAGTCGGCGGTCAGACACCCGCTGTATCAGAAGGCCATGCGCCCCAGAGACATGTATCAGGGGGTTGCGGACATAATTCCGGAGACTTTAAGCTGCGGCGAGGGCTGGCTGATGGCGGCGGAGATCGCCCACTATGCCGGGGAGGGTGTGAAGCGTTTCGTGATTTTACAGCCCTTCGGCTGTCTGCCCAACCATATCTGCGGCAGGGGCGTGATCAAGAAATTGAAGGAGAGATTCCCGGATATTCAGATTTTACCCCTGGATCTGGATCCGGACACCAGCTATGCCAATGTGGAAAACAGGCTGCAGATGCTGTTGATGAGCCATGATTAATCTGATAAAAAAATACATTCCTTTTTAAAATTTGTTACCTCGTCCCTGACAGGCTCGGCGGTGGAGCTTTTGCTGTTCTACGGCCTCTGTCAGGTGATTCCCCTGCCCAGAGTGCAGATGATCTACCTGGCCACGGTGATTTCCCGTATCATCGCCGGAACCCTGAATTTCCTGATGAATAAATTCTGGAGCTTCGGCGGAGCGGGAGGCGGCTTGGGGGCAGCCCGGACCATGGGGCCGCAGGCAGTGAAATATGCCAT
>JAJPYH010000231.1 GCA_021205045.1 Lachnospiraceae bacterium
AGCTGGAGGTTGACCTGCACACCGGGGCCACCTGGTATGAGGCAAAATAGTTAAAGTGAAATCAGACAGAGACAAAGGTAATAATCACATAACTTTAAAAAAATATTATTATTTTGGCAAAACAGCTAATATGCAGGTAATCGGAGTCACAGGTGGTGTGGGCAGCGGCAAATCCTCTGTCCTCAGCCTGTTAAAAGAAATCTGCAATTGTGAAATCCTGATGGCGGACGATATTGCCAATTTATTAAAAGAACCGGGACAGTCCTGTTTTCAGCCGGTGGTGTCCCTTCTGGGGGAAGAGATACTGAATGAGAACGGCGCCATCGACAACCGGAAGATGGCGGCTGCAATCTTTCAGAATCCTGAGCTGCTGGCTCAGGTTAATGCCATCATCCACCCCGCTGTCAAAGAATATATATTAGAAAAGATCATCGCAGAACGGGAGCGGGGAGCCATTGATTTCCTCTTTCTGGAGGCTGCCCTTTTGATTGAGTGCGGCTATCAGACTGTGGTGGATGAAATGTGGTACGTGTATGCCGATGAGCAGACGCGCATACGGCGGCTTTCTGAAAGCCGCGGATATTCAACAGAAAAGGCACAGGGTATCATCGCTTCCCAGCTGACAGAGAAAGAATACAGGGCAAACTGCGACTGGGTACTGGATAACAGCGGCAGCATAGAAGAGACAGAATTACAGCTTATAAAACGATTAGAAGCGATAACAGATGAATAAAAAACAATTGCAATACAGAGCACGGAAATGTATGTCCACGCGACTCATTGCAGGATATTTAATTAACATGTAACGAGGTACATATGAGATTTGAGAGCATCGCCAGCGGCTCCAGCGGCAACTGCATCTACGCAGGCACAGAGGAAACCCATGTCCTCATCGACGCAGGCATCAGCGGAAAACGGGTGGAGGAAGGCCTCCGTCAGGCCGGACTTTGCGGAAAAGACATCAAAGGAATATTTATCACTCATGAGCACATCGACCACATTCAGAGTCTGGGCGTGCTGGCCAGAAGATACCACATCCCTATTTTCGCTACGGAAGGCACCATCGAGGGTATTATGGAGACCCGGAGTATCGGCAGTATTGACCCGGAGCTCTTTTATATGATCAGAAGAGATGAGGACTTTGTGCTGGGCGATTTGTCCATCCACCCTTTCGCTATATCCCATGACGCCAAAGAGCCCTGCGGATATACCCTGACCGACGGAGTCAAAAAAGTGGCGGTTGCCACAGACATGGGAACCTTCAGTCCCTATACGGTAGATCAGCTGCAGGGATTGAACGCCATTCTTCTGGAAGCCAACCATGACGTGCGCATGCTCCAGACCGGCCCCTACCATTATCAGCTCAAGCAACGCATTTTGAGCGACTGGGGTCATCTTTCCAATGAAAACAGCGGTATACTGCTGAGCCAGTTGCTGAACCCTGAGATGAAATACATTTTTCTGGGACATTTGAGCAGGGAAAATAATCTGCCGGAGCTGGCCTACGCATCGGTGCGCCTTGAAATTGATATGTCTGAGACGCCATATCGGGCAGCGGACTTTGATATCCGGGTGGCGTCCCGGGATCATTGCAGCGAGGTGCTGACAGTATAAGCAGATCTTTTTCTAGCAGCGGATATCTGCAGAATTATGATGAGAGAGCCTGAACCTTTCACGCAAGGGGGAAGCGGTGGAAAATTTCCTTCAGCTCAAAGGGCACCGCCTGAACCTTTTACGCGGGGAAAAGGCTGACTGTAAAAATACATATTCAGAAAAGGGCCTACGCCCGGAAAGAAGAGGAGATCATTATGAAAAAAGCTATTATTACCGTTGTCGGCAAGGACACAGTCGGTATCATTGCGAAGGTGTGCACTTACCTTGCGGAGCATCAGATCAACATCCTTGACATTTCCCAGACCATTGTCCAGGACTATTTTAATATGATGATGATTGTGGATATCGGCGCGACGAAACAGGACTTTGGCGATATCTGTGCGGACCTGGAGACGGTGGGAGAAGAAATCGGTGTTGTGATTAAGTGCCAGAAGGAGGAAATCTTTGATTCCATGCATAGAATCTGAAAATTCCCGGGGATTTCACAACAGCATCTGAAAGAGGATTGCTTTAGCCGCAGCATTATTTATTAAAGAGGAAAAATACATGATCAACAAAATGGAAGTGCTCGAGACGAATCACATGATCGAACAGGAAAATCTGGATGTCCGCACCATCACCATGGGCATCAGCCTTTTAGACTGCATCAGCGATGATATGAATCGTCTTCGTGATAATATTTACCGCAAAATATACAATTCTGCCAGGGATCTGGTATCTACAGGGGAGGCGATCTCCAAGGAGTATGGGATTCCCATTGTTAATAAACGAATCAGCGTGACACCTATCGCTCTTATTGGCGGTTCGGCCTGCAGAAGAGATGAGGATTTTGTCAAAATTGCCCTGACTCTGGACGCGGTGGCGAAGGAAGTGGGAGTGAACTTTATCGGCGGATATTCGGCCCTGGTCAATAAAGGAATGACTCCGGCGGATGAGAGACTGATCCGCTCCATCCCTCAGGCGCTGGCTGTGACTGAACGTGTTTGCAGCTCTGTTAATCTGGGTTCTTCCAAGACGGGCATCAATATGGACGCAGTTCGCATGATGGGCGAGGTGATCAAAGAGACCGCGGAGCACACAAAGGAGCAGGATTCCTTAGGCTGCGCGAAGCTGGTGGTCTTCTGCAACGCACCGGATGACAACCCGTTTATGGCAGGAGCTTTTCACGGCGTCACGGAGGCCGACAGGGTTATCAATGTGGGTGTTTCCGGACCCGGCGTGGTGAAAAACGCGCTGCAGCAGGTGAGGGGCGAGAGCTTCGAGGTACTTTGTGAGACCATCAAAAAGACTGCGTTCAAGGTGACCAGGGTGGGACAGCTGGTGGCAAAGGAAGCCAGCAGGATGCTGGATGTGCCTTTTGGCATTGTGGATCTGTCTCTGGCTCCTACGCCGGCCATCGGCGATTCTGTGGCGGATATCCTGTGTGAGATCGGCCTGGAGCAGGCGGGAGCACCGGGCACCACAGCAGCTCTGGCACTTTTGAATGATCAGGTGAAAAAGGGCGGCGTCATGGCCTCCTCCTACGTGGGAGGCTTGAGCGGCGCGTTCATTCCGGTCAGCGAGGATCAGGGCATGATCAACGCAGTGAAGACCGGGGCGCTGACCATTGAGAAGCTGGAGGCCATGACCTGTGTGTGCAGTGTGGGTCTGGATATGATCGCCATTCCCGGCAGTACAAAGGCATCCACCATCTCCGGCATTATTGCCGATGAGATGGCCATCGGCATGGTCAACCAGAAGACCACTGCCGTCCGCATCATTCCTGTGGTCGGCAAGGATGTAGGTGATACCGTAGAGTTTGGCGGCCTGTTGGGCTATGCACCCATTATGCCGGTGAATTCTTTCTCCTGCGACGCCTTTGTGAATCGGGGCGGCAGAATACCGGCGCCGATTCACAGCTTTAAGAATTGACTGATATTACGGATTTCTGATACTCCCCCGGCAGCCTTTTCCCGGACTTATGATACCTTACACTGTCATAAATCTGACTGGCTTTCACCTCCAGCTCCAGCAGCTGCTGTGCCTGGGAGGACAAAGCTGCGGGCGCGTCGGCCAGCTTTGAAATCACCGGGATGGCAGCGCTTTCTCTGAGCTGATGGAGCAGTGGAGCGGCACTTTTCCTGAAACCGAGAATCCGCGCATAGGGCACCTGGGCGTGTACATCCCAGGTGTCTTTTTTGATGCCCAGTATAATATAAGATAATGTACGGCAGGTTCTGGCATAGGTGGTATCTTTGGTCCAGAGCAGACCGGCAAACTGTTCAAAATCCTCAAATGCAGGCAGAGCGTTCTGAATTTTGTGCGCAAGCTGCGGCGTCATTTCTCTGTAATGCAGCAGATCATCATAGCTTTCGGATAACAGCCTGTAGTGCAGCAGGGAGCTGAAATCCCGTGGAAAGAGAAGAGAAGAATTTGCCGGCTCTGTTTTTTGCAGCCTGGCGCGCAGGGCGGTGGCGGAGGGATAGCCTGAACCGGATTCAGATAAGTACGGCATTCCCTGTCTTCTGACAGCCACGGGCGTGATGGGAGTGTTGAGGCGATAAAGTGCCTGCAAATATTCCAGGGCCAGAAGGGTGTTGGAATTCTGCTTTTGCGTGAGAAAGCGGGTGTCCAGCTCAGGATAGGCCTCCGAAACAGCCTGGGCGACTGCGGCAGGGTAGCTTTTTCCTTTTTTTAAGGCATTCTGAAGGGCATTATTATATAGAATCGGTTCTGGTATACAGACATCAATCCCGGGATCTGTCTGTCCTGTCTGCATGGCGGACGGAATCCTGCCGTACATTTCTGACAGATGAGAATATCCCTCAGAGGGTAATGATAATACATGCGCCAGTGCCTTCAACGGCTCCAGATCCTCTTCATCCTCCAGACCAAAGCTCAGATCATCCACGCATCCCAATCCCTGCGCCAGAGACACGCCCCCGAAGGCAAAGCCCTGGGCGGAGGAGAGGGCGTAGGGCAGGGGCAGTTCCAGCACCAGATCACTTCCTGCCAGCAGAGCCTTTTTCGTTCTCACAAATTTCTCCTCCACAGCAGGAAGGCCGCGCTGTACAAAATCGCCGCTCAGGATCGTGATGATGTAATCGGCACCGGTGATTTGGCGTGTCTGTTCCATATGATATTGATGTCCCTCGTGAAGAGGGTTATATTCCGCGATGACGGCTGCGATTTTCATGAAATTTCTCCGGTTTCCTTTACATGATGAAAGTAATAAAAGGGTATGACGCAAAGAAACGCAGCTTAAAAATGCTCCCGCCGTTCCGTTTGAGTCATTAACCCGTTGCATTGTTAAAAAAATGTCATAATGTACAAAAAAAAGTGCAATCATTCGGAAAAAATATGCATTTTCACGGGAAGAACCTCTTGTGAAAAAAATCCTTATTTAGTATAATACAGTAAGGAGTTTAGGGCAAGAGGCTTGTCCTATACATATTTTTACAAAAACGGTCTGACAGGCCGTACATAGAAAGGAGCAGTTAACATGTCTTATATTGATACAATTAAAGGCAGAGCAAAGCGTGACAAAAAAACCATCGTCTTACCGGAGACCAAGGATAAGAGGACCCTTCTGGCGGCAGCCAAGATTCTGGAGGAGAATATCGCCAGAGTCGTCCTGATCGGCAATGAGGAGAAGATCATGGACGGTGCCGGCTGGCTGGAGATTGACTTGGAGCACGCCATCATTGTAGATCCTGTTTCCTCCCCCAAGCTGGACGAGTACACCGAGATGCTCTATGAGCTGAGAAAGAATAAGGGAATGACCATGGAGAAGGCCAGAGAGCTTCTGCTGGGAGACGGACTTTTCTATGGTGTGATGATGGTTAAGGCCGGTGAGGCTGACGGCATGGTGGCCGGAGCCTGCCATGCAACCTCCGATACCTTAAGACCCGCTCTGCAGATTTTGAAGACTGCTCCCGGCACAAAGCTGGTGTCCGCTTTCTTTGTGATGAGCGTTCCGGACTGCCAGTATGGCGAGAAGGGTACCTTTGTATTTGCTGACTGCGGATTGAATCAGGATCCCACCAGCGAGGAGCTGGCGGCCATCGCAGCTTCCAGCGCAGAGAGCTTCAAGGCTTTGGTAGGACCCAGTCCCCGCATTGCCATGCTTTCTCATTCCACCAAGGGCAGTGCAAAACATGCTCTGGTTGACAAGGTGACGGAGGCCACCCGTATCGCTCATGAGGAGTATCCGGATCTGGTGCTGGACGGCGAGCTGCAGTTAGACGCAGCCCTCGTAGAATCCGTTGCCAAGAGCAAGGCCAAGGGAAGCCCGGTGGCAGGCAAAGCCAACGTACTGATTTTCCCCAATCTGGATGCCGGCAATATCGGATATAAGCTGGTGCAGAGACTTGGCAAGGCTGAGGCCTATGGCCCGATCCTTCAGGGAATTGCCAAGCCCGTCAATGATCTTTCCCGCGGCTGCTCCTGGGAGGACATCGTCGGCGTGGTAGCCATTACCGCGGTGCAGGCACAGCTGAACGGATAATCTGACAGGGAAATATTATTAGAAAGGACCATACAATCATGAATATTTTAGTTATCAACTGCGGCAGTTCCTCCCTGAAATTTCAGCTGATCAACGCTGAAACCGAGGAAGTGAAGGCAAAGGGCCTTTGCGAGCGTATCGGCATTGAGGGGAGTGTTATCACCTATACACCTGCCGGCGGGGAGAAGGAAGTCACTCAGTCTCCTATGCCTACCCATACTGAGGCCATCAGCCTGGTGCTGGCAGCTCTGACCAATGAGAAGACCGGTGTGGTCAAGTCTCTTTCCGAGATCGGCGCGGTTGGACACCGCATCGTACACGGCGGCGAGAAATTCGCTTCCAGCTGCATCATCACTGACGAGGTGCAGGCGACCATCGAGGAGTGCAGCGATCTGGCGCCTCTTCACAATCCAGCCAATCTGATCGGTGTCAACGCCTGCAAAGAGCTGATGCCCGGTGTCCCCATGGTGGCAGTTTTTGATACCGCGTTCCATCAGACCATGCCGGAGAAGGCGTATATTTACGCTCTGCCCTATGAGTATTATGAGAAGTATAAGATCCGCCGCTACGGCTTCCACGGCACCAGCCACGGCTATGTCGCAGGCCGCACCGCCGCGTTCCTGGGCAAGGATATCACAGAATTGAAGACCATTGTCTGCCATCTGGGCAACGGCGCTTCTGTTTCCGCTGTCAACGGCGGGAAGTGCGTGGATACTTCCATGGGGCTGACTCCGCTGGAGGGCCTTTATATGGGTACCCGTTCCGGCGACCTTGATCCGGCCATTCTGGAGTTTATCGCCAATAAGGAAGGCAAGAGCATCACAGAGATTACCAGCATTCTGAATAAAAAGTCCGGCGTTCTGGGTATGTCCTGCGGGCTGTCCAGCGATTTCCGCGACTTGCAGGAGGCCTATGAGGCCGGCAATCCCGCGGCCATCAGAGCCATGGAAGCTTACTGCTACAAGGTAGCTAAGGTGATCGGTTCCTATGTGGCGGCATTAAACGGCGTGGATGTGATTACCTTTACCGCCGGTATCGGTGAGAACAGCGGCTTTGTCCGTGAGAAGGTCTGCGCATATCTGGGCTACCTGGGCATCACCCTGGATGCGGAAGCCAACGCGAAGCGGGGCGACGAGATGGAGATCACCACAGCGGATTCCAAAGTGAAGGTACTTGTTATTCCTACCAATGAGGAGCTTGCCATCGCCAGAGACACCTACGCACTGGTAAAATAATTGTAAATATCTGAATTAAAAGAAGCAAAAAGCGCAGTCCGGGTATCTGAGGCTGCGCTTTTTATTTGCCGTGTGCGGCAACGGAGTACCCTCAAATGACTTGAAATGAACCCTATATTATGATAGAATGAGCCCAGGCAAAAGACAGGTGTGCATTTTATTGCGTTATATATTTTGCACATTTATCATTATGAGGAAATTTATTATGTACAAAAAGACTTTGGGTAGCTTTCTGAAGCACTTTGATTTTTTTGCACTGGATGTGATCAGTCTGCTTGTGACTCTTTTCCTGTCCATGTGGCTGCGCTTTGACGGCTTTTCCTTTACCAACCGGGAATTCTGGAATCTCTGGATCAGGGTGGCTTTTATCGCATTTACATCGGATGTGATTGCAACCACCGTTATGAATCCTTTCAGCGACGTTCTCAAGAGAGGACATTTTCATGAATTTATCAGGACGGCTCAGCATGTGATTATCGTGGAGCTTGTACTGATCTTTATTTTATATATGTTTCAGCAGGGGGATACGGTATCGCGTCTGGTCATTATCATGATGCCTGTGTTTTACCTGATATTGACTTTTGCTACGCGCTTTCTGTGGAAGCAGCGTCTGAAATACAGAAGGCTGTCTGACAGAAAGCTTCTGGTAATCACATATCGCTCCATGGCGGAGAATGTGGTTGAGAATGTGAAAACCGGGGAATATCAGACCATATGCGTCAGCGGCTTTATTTTTCTGGATGAAGACTGCAAGGGTATGAATGTGGGGGAAATCCCGGTAGTGGCCGACAGGAATGATATGATGGATTATATATGCCGCGGCTGGGTGGATGAGGTTCTGGTGGTACTTCCCGATGGCACCCCGCAGCCCACAAAGCTGTTACAGCAGCTGTCCACGGCAGGCGTTACCAGGCATCTGGTGATCCTGACCAATGACAGCAGGCTGCAGCACAATGAAATGGTGGATCAGATCGGCAAGTATACTGTTATTACCAATGCTATGAACAGCGTCAGCTGGTGGCAGCTTCTTATCAAGCGGCTGATGGATATTGTCGGCGGTCTGGTTGGCTGTGCTATTACGGGTGTGATCTATCTGTTCCTTGCGCCGAAGATCAGGAAACTGTCTCCCGGGCCGGTTATTTTCACACAGGAACGGATTGGCAAAAACGGTCATAAATTTAAAATCTATAAATTCCGCAGCATGTATACGGACGCTGAAGAACGCAAAAAAGAGCTGGAATCACAAAACAGAGTGGATGACGGTATGATGTTCAAGCTTGACTTTGATCCCAGAGTCATTGGAAATGAAATCCTGCCTGACGGTACATACAAAACCGGCCTTGGAGATTTTATCCGCCGGACCTCTCTGGACGAATTTCCTCAGTTTTTTAATGTCCTGAAGGGCGATATGTCTTTAGTCGGCACCCGCCCGCCCACGCTGGATGAGTGGGAAAAATACGACCTGCACCACCGTGCCCGCATGGCCACCAAGCCCGGTATTACAGGTATGTGGCAGGTCAGCGGACGCAGCAATATCACGGATTTTGAGGAGGTTGCGTGGCTGGATACGGATTATATCCGCAGCTGGTCCATCGGTCTGGATATTAAGATTCTCTTTAAAACTGTACTGAATGTGATCAGGAAAGAAGGGGCGATGTAGCTGAAAGAGGCACTTGATTATTTTATGAGAGGCAGCTCATAGTAAGCGCCGATAATCATTCGTCTTTCACTAAAGAGATGTGTCTTTGTGAAACAACTATGAAAACTCATTTCATCAGCTTGCGCCCTCCTTGTGGTTGTGGTATACTGTGGAACGGCAAAATTGGTTAACATGTCAAAAGTAGTGATTTAATCTCTGCCTAATGCTGTTTTC
>JAJPYH010000139.1:0-32611 GCA_021205045.1 Lachnospiraceae bacterium
CAGGCTGGCTTACTGCTGATCTGATCGAACGACCCTTTTGCTGACTAACACCATATATTTATCTATACAGGAGGCAATATTATTATGAAAGTAGGCGTAATTGGCGCCGGTACCATGGGTTCCGGTATTGCGCAGGTGTTTGCTCAGACTCCGGGCTATCAGGTATATCTGTGCGACATCAACGAGGAGTTTGCCGCAAACGGCAAAAAGAAGATTGAAGCGGGCTTCGCGAAGAGAATTGCGAAGGGTAAGATGACTCAGGAAGCGGCAGATGCGGTTCTGGCCAACATCACCACAGGGGTGAAGGATATCTGCACTGAGGCGGATCTGATCGTGGAAGCGGCGCTGGAGGTCATGGATGTGAAAAAGCAGACCTTCAAAGAACTGCAGGAAATTGTTCCTGCAACCTGCATTTTTGCTACCAATACATCTTCTCTGTCCATCACAGAGATTGGAGCGGGACTGGACAGACCGGTGATTGGCATGCATTTCTTCAATCCGGCTCCAGTCATGAAGCTGATTGAGATCATCCGTGGCGCGAATACTACAGATGAAGTGTTTGACAAGGTGAAGGCCATCGCTGAGGAAATCGGCAAGACGCCTGTGGAGGTCAACGAGGCAGCAGGTTTCGTGGTGAACCGTATTCTGATCCCGATGATCAATGAGGGTATCTGCGTATACGAGGCAGGTGTGGCCAGCGTAGAGGATATCGATACCGCCATGAGACTGGGAGCCAATCACCCCATGGGACCGCTGCAGCTGGGCGACTATGTAGGACTGGACATTGTGCTGGCCATTATGGAAGTCATTTACGCGGAGACCGGCGACAGCAAGTATCGTCCGTCACCGCTGCTTCGCAAGATGGTGCGCGCCGGCAAGCTGGGCGTCAAGACCGGCGAGGGCTTCTATAAATATAATTAATATCATGTATAGGCAGACTGTTTCGGCGGGCTGCCTATATGTGCTTGAATGAAAAGAAACTGCTTCGGAAACTGAGTGAATGAAGCAACAGTCGAAAATGATTTGAAGGAGATATATAATCATGGATTTTACTTTAGGCAAAGAGTATGAAATGGCGAGACAGTTATTCAAAGATTTCGCCGAAAAAGAAGTCAAGCCTCTTGCACAGGAAGTGGACGAAAACGAGAGATTTCCCCGGGAGACTGTGGACAAGATGGCAAAATATGGTTTTCTGGGTATCCCTGTACCGAAGGAATATGGCGGACAGGGCTGCGACACTCTGACCTATGTGATGTGTGTGGAGGAGCTTTCCAAGGTCTGCGGCACCACAGGCGTTATTGTATCTGCCCATACCTCTCTGTGCATTGATCCCATTCTGACCTATGGGACAGAGGAGCAGAAGCAGAAGTACGTAGTGCCGCTGGCAAAGGGCGAGAAACTTGGTGCGTTCGGCCTGACCGAGCCCGGCGCCGGCACGGATGCTCAGGGACAGCAGACCAAGGCCGTGCTGGACGGTGACGAGTGGGTGCTGAATGGCTCCAAGTGCTTTATCACCAATGGTAAGGAAGCGGACGTTTACATTGTGATTGCGGTGACCGGTAAGGTGGAGAAGCGCGGCCGCATGCAGAAGGAAATTTCTGCATTTATCGTAGAGAAGGGAACTCCGGGCTTCACGTTCGGCACCAAAGAGAATAAGATGGGTATCCGCGGTTCTTCTACTTATGAGCTGATCTTTACGGACTGCCGTATCCCCAAGGAGAATTTGCTGGGACAGAAGGGTAAGGGCTTCAATATTGCCATGCATACCCTGGATGGCGGACGTATCGGTATTGCCGCACAGGCTCTGGGTCTTGCGGAGGGCGCACTGGAGACTACCGTTGCCTATGTCAAAGAGAGAAAACAGTTCGGCAAGGCCATTGGCGCGTTCCAGAATACCCAGTTCCAGCTGGCTGATATGGCTACAAAGGTGGAAGCTGCCAAGAATCTGGTATATAAGGCTGCGCTGAAGAAGGATGAGTTTAAGAAAAATCCGAAGACTTCTTATTCTGTGGAAGCCGCTATGGCAAAGCTGTACGCGGCAGAGACTGCAATGGAGGTAACTACCAAGGCGGTTCAGCTGCACGGCGGCTACGGTTACATCAGAGAGTATGATGTGGAGCGTATGATGCGTGACGCCAAGATCACCGAGATCTATGAGGGCACCAGCGAAGTGCAGCGTATGGTCATCAGCGGCGCCCTGCTGAAATAAGGCGGCGCCTGCACAGCGAGTGATGCCGGGGGCATAAGGATGTCCCGCGGCGGGATATTGAGTAAATTGAGAGGATATAAACTATGAAAATAATTGTTTGCATCAAACAGGTTCCGGATACGAAGGGCGGCGTTAAATTTAACCCGGACGGAACGTTGGACAGAACGTCCATGCTGGCGATCATGAACCCGGATGACAAAGCTGGCCTGGAAGCGGCATTGAGATTAAAGGATGAGTATGGCGCTGAGGTCACAGTTTTGACCATGGGTCTGCCGAAGGCGGCGGACGCATTAAGGGAGGCGCTGGCTATGGGTGCGGATAAGGCAATCCTGGTCACTGACAGAGTGCTGGGAGGCGCTGATACCTGGGCCACCTCCACCACTATCGCGGGTGCTATCAGAAATCTGGAGTATGATCTGATCATCACCGGCCGTCAGGCCATCGACGGCGATACTGCGCAGGTTGGGCCGCAGATTGCTGAGCACCTTGGAATTCCGGTGATTTCCTATGCACAGGATATTAAGATTGAGGGCGATAAGGTGGTAGTACAGCGCCAGTACGATGACAGATATCATGTGCTGGAGGCACAGATGCCCTGTCTGATCACTGCTTTGAGCGAATTAAATGAGCCTCGCTACATGACTCCCGGCGGAATCTTTGATGCCTGCAAGGCGGAGGTGATTACCTGGGGCAGAAAAGATCTGGTGGATGTGGATGATTCCAACTTAGGCTTGGCGGGTTCCCCGACCAAGATCGCGAAGGCCTCCGATAAGGTCCGCAAGGGCGCGGGCGAGAAGGTTGTGCCGGAGTCTCCTGAGGACGCGGTCAGTTATATTGTCGGCAAGCTTGATGAAAAGCACATCATCTAATAAGTGAGTGATAAGAGGTGGATAATATGAATTTAGAAGAATATAAGGGTGTATATGTATTTGCCCAGCAGGTAGATAATGTAATCGGCGGCATCGCCTTCGAACTGCTCGGCAAGGCAAGAGAACTGGCTGCCGACCTGGATACTGACGTAATTGCGGTGCTGATCGGCTATCAGGTAAAGGATCTGGCTGATCAGCTGGCGGAATACGGTGCTGACAGGGTCATCGTGGTGGATGATCCGGAGCTGGAAACCTACAGAACCGAGCCTTACGCACAGGCACTGGCCGGAGTCATCAACGAGTTTAAGCCGGATGTGATGCTGGTGGGAGCAACCGCAATCGGAAGAGATTTAGGCCCCACTGTTTCTGCCAGAGTTGCCACTGGTCTGACCGCGGACTGCACAAAGCTGGATATCGGAGATTTCCCGCTGGTGGCCATCCCCGGAAAAGAGCAGCTGCACAAGCAGCTTCTGATGACCCGTCCGGCCTTTGGCGGCAATACCATTGCTACCATCGCCTGCCCCAATAACCGTCCTCAGATGGCCACTGTCCGTCCCGGCGTAATGCAGAAGATTACCCCTGTTGCCGGTGCGAAAGCCGAGGTAATTGAGTATAATCCCGGTATCACCGTGAACAATAAATTTGTCACCATCAGAGAGGTGGTCAAGGCCGTTTCCAATACCGTGGATATCATGGATGCCAAAATCCTGGTCAGCGGCGGCCGCGGCGTGGGAAGCCCTGAGAACTTCAAGATCCTGGAGGATCTGGCGGAGGCCATCGGCGGTACTGTCAGCTGCTCCCGTGCAGTGGTGGACGCCGGCTGGAAACCGAAGGATCTGCAGGTGGGTCAGACCGGTAAGACGGTGCGCCCCAACGTATATTTTGCCATCGGTATTTCCGGAGCTATTCAGCATGTGGCTGGTATGGAAGAGTCTGACATTATCATCGCCATCAACAAGGATGAGGATGCTCCCATCTTCGATGTGGCTGACTATGGTGTGGTGGGCGATCTGAATAAGATTGTACCTCAGCTGACCGAGGCCATTAAGGCGGCAAAAGCGAATAAATAAAAATCAATAAAACATACGGAAAATCTGCCCCTGCATTGTGCGAGCCCTTACGGGAGGGCAGATTTTTCCGCGTGTTATGTGAGGCATAAAATGAATTTTGATTACGTATTAGCGAAGGTAAAAACCCTCAGTAAGAAAAAGGTGGCCATTGCTGCCGCCCAGGACAGCGCGGTTTTAGAGTGCGTCAAAGCCTGCAGGGAGCAGGATATCGCGGATGTGGTGCTGGTGGGAGACGCGGCCAAAATCAGTGAGATCGCCGGGCAGATCGGTCTGGATCTGACAGGAATAGAGGTCATCGATGAGCCGGATATGATCGAGGCATCCTTAAAGGCGGTGAAGCTGGCTCATGACGGCGATGTGGATATGTACATGAAGGGACTGGTGGACACCAGGAATTTCCTGAAGAGTGTTCTGAATAAGGAAGTGGGGCTGCGTACCGGCAGCGCCCTGTCTCATGTCAGTGTGTTTGAGATTCCCGGTTTTGACCGGCTGTTATTCCTGACGGATGTGGCGTTTATGACCTACCCCACCCTGGAGGACAAGGTACATATTATCAATAATACCATCCCGGTCTGCAGAGCCTGTGGCGTGGAGCTTCCCAAGGTTGCCCCTGTTGCGGCAGTGGAGGTGGTGAACCCCAAGATACAGGTGACTGTGGAAGCGGCGGAGCTGACCAGAATGAACGAAGAGGGCGAGATCACAGGCTGTATCATCGATGGCCCGCTGTCTCTGGATCTGGCTATCGATCCGGAAGCGGCTAAGCATAAGGGCGCGACCGACCGTAAGATTCAGGGAGACGCGGATGTGATTTTATTCCCGGATATTCACGCGGGCAATCTGGTGTATAAGGCTCTGGTTCATACCACACAGTCCAAGAACGGCTGCATCCTGACCGGCACGAAGGTTCCTGTGATTCTGACCAGCCGTTCCGATACCTTTGAGACCAAGCTGAATTCCATCGCGCTGGCTGCGGTAGTCGCGGAGGAGCTGCAGCAGGGAAAGTAACCTTGCCGTAAAGCGGGAAGAGTTTCCATAGCAAGTGTGTTTCCGCATAAAGGTTTTGTATAAAAAGCGCAGGATTATGCAGGATAAACACCCAGAGAAGGGAAAAGGAAAATGTCTGTAAAAAGTTTAATTATCAACCCGGGCTCCACCTCCACCAAGATCGGTGTGTTTGAGGATGAAACCCTGTTATTTGAGGAGACGCTGCGCCACACCACAGAGGAGATCGCGCAGTTTCCCATGATCGTGGACCAGAAGGATTTCCGCAAGAAAATCATCACGGATCTGCTGGAAAGCAAAAATTTCGATATTAAAAGCCTGGACGTGGTGGTGGGCCGGGGCGGCATGCTCAAGCCCATTCCCGGCGGCACCTACGCTGTGACCGATGATCTGCTGGAGGATCTGAAGATGGGTGTTCAGGGACAGCACGCTTCCAACCTGGGCGGCATTCTGGCTAGGGAGATCGGCGATGAGATCGGCGTACCGTCCTATATTGTAGACCCGGTGGTGGTGGATGAGCTGATGCCCATTGCCAGATACTCCGGTCATCCGGATCTGCCCCGCACCAGCGTATTCCATGCCCTGAATCAGAAGGCCGTGGCCAAGCGCTATGCCAAAGAGATCGGAAAGTCCTACGAGGAGCTTCGCCTGATCGGCGTCCACATGGGCGGCGGCGTGTCTGTGGCGGCTCACGAGTACGGCAGAGTGGTGGATGTGTTCAACGCCCTGGACGGCGACGGCGCTTTCTCTCCGGAGCGGGCAGGCGCGGTACCGGTGGGCAAGCTGATCGGTCTGTGCTTCTCCGGAAAATATACGGAGAAAGAAGTCCGGAAAATGCTGACCGGCAACGGCGGCTTCAACGCCTACCTGGGCACCAACGACATGCGCGAAGTGACCAGGCGCGCCAACGAGGGAGATGAGAAGGCAAAAGAGGCCAAGGAGGCCTTCCTGTTGCAGGTATCCAAGGACATTGGCTCCATGGCCTGTGTGCTGAACGGAAAAGTGGACCAGATCATCGTCACCGGCGGCATTGCCTACGGTGCGGATGTGGTTGAGGGCCTGAAGGAGAGATGCGGCTGGATCGCGCCCTTTACGGTGTATCCCGGGGAGGACGAGCTGCTGGCGCTGGCGCAGGGAGCCCTGAGAGTGCTGAACGGCGAGGAAGAAGCAAAAGTGTATTAAGCTTTATGAAATTTCGGGAGAATATAAAAAACAGAGCTGTCCTGTCATTAGCAGGGCAGCTCTGTTTCGTGTAACGAAAAATCAGTCTAACGGGAACTTGAAATATTTTTTGGCGTTATTGTAGGAAATACCTCTGACGATTTCCTCCAGCATTTCCCAGTCACAGGGATATTCGCCGTTCTCCACCCAGTTGCCGATCAGATTGCACAGGATGCGGCGGAAATATTCATGTCTGGTGTAGGAGAGGAAGCTTCTGGAGTCGGTAAGCATGCCCACAAAGCCGCTCAGGTTGCCAAGGTTTGCCAGGGAAATCATCTGATTCTGCATGCCCACCTTGTGATCGTTGAACCACCAGGCGCTGCCCTGCTGAATCTTGGCAACGGCTGTGGAATCCTGGAAGCATCCCAGGATGGTGCCGATGGCCTCGTTGTCGTTGGGATTCAGGGAATAGATGATGGTCCTGGGCAGTTGATCGGTCTTGATCAGAGCATTCAGGAAATCCGCCATCTGAGCGCTGGGAGCGTAGTTGTTGATGCAGTCGTAGCCGGTGTCCGGTCCCAGAGACTGATACATCAGCTCATTGTTGTCACGCTTGCAGCCGTAGTGAAGCTGCATGGCCCAATCCAGACGATTGTATTCCTTAGCCACAAAGAGCATGAACGCGGTCTTGAACTTCAGCTCACAGGTCTTGCATACCGGCTTGCCGGCCAGACGGTTTGCAAAGATTTCCTCGATTTCCTCATCGCTTGCAGGCTCATACATGACATATTCCAGAGCGTGGTCAGATACGCAGCAGCCCTGGCTGGCAAAGAACTCCATGCGGTTGACGAGAGCGGCTTTCAGATCGGCAAAGCTCTTAATCTCGATACCGCTGACTTTGGACAGGGCTGCCAGATAATCCAGATACTCAGGCTTCTCAATATTCATGGCCTTGTCCGGTCTCCAGGCGGGCAGTACCTTTACCTCAAAGCTTTCGTCAGCCTTAATCTTCTGATGCCATTCCAGGCTGTCTACGGGGTCGTCTGTGGTGCAGATCAGGGTCACGTTGGACTGACGGATCAGGTTGCGCACGCTCATGGAGTCGTCCTGAAGCTTTTCGTTGCAAAGGTTCCAGACCTCCTCAGCGGTGTTTTTATTTAACACACCATGATAATCAAAATACCTCTGCAGCTCCAGGTGAGACCAGTGGAACAGCGGGTTGCCGATGGCCTTGCCCAGGCACTCGGCCCATTTGAAAAACTTTTCCTTGTCGGACGCATCGCCGGTGATATATTTCTCATCTACGCCGCAGGAGCGCATAAAGCGCCACTTGTAGTGGTCGCCGCCCAGCCAGACCTGGGTGATATTCTCGAACTTGCGGCCCTCGGCGATCTCTTTGGGGTTGATATGACAGTGATAATCCAGAATGGGAGTGGTCGCTGCATATTCGTGATACAGTTTCTGGGCCGTTTCTGTCTCCAACAGAAAATTCTCGTCCATAAATGCCTTCATTTTGCCTTACCTCCATAAATGTGTATCCATCAAATGCCCGTAAAGTATCTGCCGGGGGGTTCCGTGTTCATTTGATGAAATTATGCGGGATTTTCCTCGCATAACCTAATTTATTATAAGTCATAAACTCCTGAAACACAAGGAGTTCTGAGGGAATTTTATAATAAGAAGTTACTGTGAATGGTAAAAATATAAGAAGGGAAGCTCATATCGGCGCCGGCATGCGGCTGCGCCGTGAATGGCAACATTAATTGTATAAATTCTTAAAACCACATTGACGAATATCACGTTTTGATATAAAATTTATGTAATTGTTGGGTGCAGAAAGAGTTTTTTGTGCATAGTAACAAGGAAACAATGACACCATGGAGCTCAAGGAGGAAGCTCGTGGTATCACAGGGGCGGATATGTCTGCCCGGCAGCATTAAAAAATGACAGATGGGAGAACAGGTATGGAGCAATTAAACAAAACTGTCACCAAAAAGGTGAACAGACCGGTAAAGGTAGTACAGTTCGGCGAGGGCAATTTCCTGCGTGCCTTTGTGGACTACATGATCGATATTGCCAATGAGAAGGGATTATTTGACGGCGATATCGTGCTGATCAAGCCGATTCCCTTCGGCAGCACTGAGATGTTCCATGAGCAGGACTGCCAGTACACCGTGTCGCTTCGCGGCATTGTGGAGGGCGAGGCCAAGGTACTGAACAGAGTGATCACCTCTGTCCAGGATATCGTGGACACGGCGACAGAATATGACAAGTACATGTCTCTGGCTGAGATTGATACCCTGCGTTTTGTGGTTTCCAATACTACAGAGGCGGGCATCGTTTATGACCCGACAGATGAGTTTGACTTAAAACCGGCAAAGACCTTCCCGGGTAAGCTGACGCAGTTTTTATACAGAAGATATATAACCTTTAACGGTGCGGCGGATAAGGGACTTGTGATGCTGCCGGTGGAACTGATTGATGATAATGGTATCATGTTAAAGAAATGTGTCAACCAGCTCATCGACCTGTGGGGCCTGGATGCGGGCTTCAAAACCTGGGTCAATGAGAGCTGCATTTTCACTTCTACTCTGGTAGACCGTATTGTGACCGGTTATCCGAGAGCCACCATCGAGCAGGAATGGGAGAAGCTGGGATATCAGGACAAGATTCTGGTGACCGCAGAGCCCTTTGCTCTCTGGGTGATTGAGTCTGAGAAGGATATCAGCGGCGAGCTTCCGTTAGACAAGGTGATGGCGGACATGCCCGGCATGGATGTGATCTTTACAGACAATCAGAAGTCTTACAAGCAGCGCAAGGTTCGTATCCTGAACGGCGCCCACACCTCTTTCGTGCTGGCGGCATATCTGTGCGGCTATGATATTGTGAGAGACGCCATGAAGGACAAGGACATCCGTCCGTTTATCAAGGCGACTCTGCATGACGAGGTGATCCCGACCCTGACTCTTCCGAAGGAGGAGCTGGAGGCTTTCGCGGCGGCTGTAGAGCTTCGCTTTGAGAACCCCTATGTGGATCATGCCCTGATGGCCATTTCCTTAAACTCTGTCTCCAAGTGGAAGGCAAGATGCCTGCCGTCTTATCTGGGCTATGTGGAAAAGACGGGGAAGATTCCGCCTCATCTGGCATTTTCCATTGCGGCTCTGATGGCCTTCTATACCGGCTCTGAGATCCGCGACGGCAAGCTGGTGGGACACAGAGGAGAGGAAGAGTATCTGGTGCAGGACGACGCCGCGGTTCTTGCGTTCTTTGCGGAGTATTCCCAGAAGTCTACGGAAGAGTTCGTGGAAGCGGTTCTTTCCAATGAGGACTTCTTTGGCCAGGATCTGACGAAAGTGGCAGACACGAAGGAAGCGGTTACCACTTATCTGGCAGACATCAAAGCAAATGGAATGAGGGCTGCGTTATGCAAAGTTTCTTGAGAATTAATGACAATGACAATGTGGTAGTGGCCATTGAGACGCTCTCGCCCGGTACTGTTGTCAAAGTTTCTGATGATTTAACCGTGACCGCGCAGGAAGAGATTCCTGCCGGCCACAAGATGGCGCTCACAGATATTTCTGAGGGAAGCCCGGTGATCAAATATGGCTTCCGCATCGGCAATGCCAAACAGGATATCAAAGCCGGACAGTGGATTCACACTCACAATATCAAGACTGCTCTGGGCGATTTGCTGGAGTATACCTACGAACCGGTTCCTTACGAGGAGAAGACCACAGAAGATGTAACCTTCATGGGCTTCAACCGTCCTGACGGCAAGGTGGGCGTGCGCAATGAAATCTGGGTTGTTCCTACTGTCGGCTGTGTCAACGACATTGCCAAGCTGATTGTGAAAAAGGCCAATGAATATGTCAAAGGCACTGTGGATGAGGTCATTACCTTTACCCACCCTTACGGCTGCTCTCAGATGGGCGATGATCAGGAACATACCCGCACCATTCTGGCGGATCTGATCAATCATCCCAATGCGGGCGGCGTGCTGGTGCTGGGACTGGGCTGTGAGAATTCCAATATTGATGTGCTAAAGCCTTATATCGGCGAGGTTGATCCCAACCGCGTGAAGTTCCTGGTCTGTCAGGAATCTGATGATGAGATTGCGGACGGCGTAGAGCTTTGCAGGCAGCTGATTGATTACGCTGCCGGTTTCGAGAGAGAACCCATCAGCGTTTCCAAACTGGTGGTGGGCATGAAGTGCGGCGGCTCTGACGGCTTTTCCGGTATCACCGCCAATCCCTGTGTGGGACGTTTTTCTGACATTCTGGTATCCAAGGGCGGTACGACCATTCTGACAGAGGTGCCGGAGATGTTTGGCGCGGAGACGCTTCTGATGAACCGCTGCGCCAACGAGGAGCTGTTCCATAAGACTGTGGATCTGATCAATGACTTCAAGAATTATTTCAAGTCCCACAATCAGACTATTTATGAGAATCCGTCCCCCGGCAATAAGAAGGGCGGCATTTCCACTCTGGAGGATAAGTCCTTGGGTTGCACACAGAAGTCAGGTTCTTCTCTGGTCAAGGGTGTGTTGTCTTACGGCGAGCGGGTTTCCACACCTGGCCTTAATCTGCTCAGCGCTCCCGGTAATGATCTGGTGGCCTCCACGGCTCTGGCAGCCAGCGGTGCCCATATCGTGCTGTTTACTACGGGACGCGGCACTCCCTTTGCTTCCCCGGTGCCTACGGTGAAGATTTCCACCAACTCCCGTCTGGCGGGCAAGAAATCCAACTGGATTGATTTCAACGCCGGTGTGCTGGTGGAGGATCAGACCATGGCAGACACCGCGCAGAAGCTGTTTGACTATGTAGTGGCCGTGGCTTCCGGAGAAAAGGTCTGCTCGGAAAAGAACGGCTTCCATGACATGGCTATCTTTAAGCAGGGCGTTACTTTATAATCATACATTATGCCGGGAATATCGGGCAGATTCTGTTCCTTATTTCCGGCATACTTATTTCGTGGATGAGCGAAAGGATTTATTATGAAAGAAAAACTGTTAAAGGCTTATGAAGCTATGAAAGCCGGTGATTTTACCTCTGATCTGGTAAAGGATACCGTGGAGGAGCTGAAAGCGTTTCCGAGAAATGAGCTGGGCGTTTTTGACATGTCCTCTGTATCGGATAATGTCTATGAGGCCGGGGGATATGTATATCCGGTATATATGCTTTATGAGACGAAGGCGGGCGGCAAAAAAGGCTATATGGATCTGATAGCTCAGCTTCGCGCCCTTTCTCCCCGATATGACCATGAGATGTCTCTGGAGAACGCCGCTTATTATCTGGATATGATGGTGAAGTGTATTGACGCCATCAGCCCGGAAATCTATGAAATGTACAGAGAACTGATTGATATGTTCCGCGGCCGTATGAAGGGCGCGCTGATCATGGCGCAGGGGCAGCACGGGAAAGCGGTTCGTTCCATTGGGGTTTCTGTTGAGAGGGCCTGCGACATGGACATCATTCTGGCGGAGAAATATATCGACACCGCGAAAGCACTTCAGGAGGCATAGAGGATATGAATATTACGCTGATTATGAGTACAGCCAGAAGTGCTGTGATAGAGATTGAGGACGGCGGACGTTACTTCACGAAAAAGCCCTATCTGGTCAGATTAAACGGGAAGCTGTATGGTGAGACAGACAGAACCATCACCAATCTTTTTGATTTGAAACCGGAGACACAGTATCTGGCGGAGATTTATGATGGAGAGGAGCTTGCTGGAAGCCTGGAGTTTACTACAGATTATGAGTTTGTGACGCTGGATGTGCGCAAATTCGGCGCCAAGGGTGACGGCGTGTCGGACGACACCCACTTTATCCAGGCGGCGATCATGGCCTGCCCCAAGTACAGCAGAGTGCTGATTCCGGCGGGCACCTATCGCATCACATCTCTGTTTTTAAAGAGCAACCTGTGGCTGGAGCTGGCGGCAGGCGCGGAGCTGAAGGCGTTCACTGACAGGAGTAAATTTGTGACCATGCCTCCCAGCATCGAGAGCTACGATGAGACGGACGAGTATTTCCTGGGTACCTGGGAGGGCAACCCGCTGCCTATGTTTGCGGCCATTATCAGCGGATATCAGGCCAAGAATGTGATTATCTACGGCGCCGGCACCATCAACGGCAACGCCAGTAAGCAGGACTGGTGGAATAATCCCAAGGTGATGAATGTGACGTTCCGCCCCAGACTGTTTCACATCAATAACTGTAAGGATGTGACCCTGCAGGGCATTACAGTGTGTAATTCTCCTTCCTGGACCCTGCATCCGTATTTTTCCAAGAATCTGCGGTTCATTGGCATTATGATCAACAATCCTCCGGATTCTCCCAATACCGATGGCCTGGATCCGGAATCCTGCAAGAATATTGATATTCTGGGTGTACGTTTCTCTCTGGGAGACGACTGCATCGCGGTGAAGTCCGGCAAGATTTATATGGGAAGCAGGTTTAAGAAGCCTACGGAGAATGTGATGATCCGTCAGTGCCTGATGGAGGACGGACACGGCGCGGTGACTCTGGGCAGTGAAATCGGCGGCGGTGTGGTCAATCTGACCGTGCAGGACTGCCTGTTCCGCAATACAGATCGGGGGCTGCGCATCAAGACCAGAAGGGGCCGGGGCAAGGACGCTGTTCTGTCCAATATTACCTTTAAAAACCTGACGCTGGACAACGTGATGACGCCCCTTGTGGTGAACGCGTTTTACTTCTGCGACCCGGACGGCCGTACAGAGTATGTGCAGTCCAGAGAGCCCTGGCCGGTGGACGAGCGCACCCCGGTGTTAAAGAAAATGCTCTTTGAAAATATGGAGTGCACCAACTGCCATGTGGCGGCGGCCTATTTTGACTGTCTGCCGGAGCAGAAGATGGAGGAGCTGGAGCTTAAGCATGTGCATATCAGCTATGCTGAAGATGCGAAGACGGATGTACCTGCCATGTCCGAGGGTGTGGAGCGGTGTTCGAAGAGGGGACTGTTTGCCCGCAATATCCACAAGCTGATTCTGGAGGATGTGACCATTGAGGGGCAGGAGGGTGAGCCCATGGAGCTGATCGGTGTGGATACGCTGATACAGAAATAAAAAGGAGAGCCTGTGCTCTGAATGGGCGCCTGTGACAGAGACTTTTCAATTGCGGTCCGGCGCCCGCGCTTATTATGGAAGGAGGAAAAATGTTACAGTTAGGACTTCGTTTACACGATACCCGGGATTTACCTTTTGATGAGAGAATTGCTGAAGTAGCCGCCCAGGGCTTTTCCTGCGGCCATCTGGCTCTTGCCAAGGTGTTCCCGAAGGAGATCAGCACCGCGGATGAAGCGCTGACTCCCGGCTTTGCCAATTATCTGAGAAAGATCTTTGCCAAGCACAATGTGGACTGCGCCGTATTGGGGTGCTATCTTAATCTGGCCAATCCCAATCCGGTGATGTTGGCGCAGACGACTCACAGATATATGGCAAATATCCGCTTTGCCGCAGCGCTGGGGGCAGGCGTGGTGGGCACTGAGACCGGCGCGCCCAATGAAGGCTACACCTACGGCCCGGAATGCTACACCGAGGAGGCTTTGCAGATTTTCATCAAAAATCTGCGCCCTGTGGTAGAATATGCGGAGAAGATGGGCGTGATTGTGGCTATTGAGCCGGCGTTCAAACATATTGTGTGCAGCCCGGAGCGTACCCGCAGGGTGCTGGATGCCATCAATTCCCCCAATTTGCAGATCATCTTTGATCCGGTGAATTTGCTGGATATTTCCAATATTGACAAAGCGGATGAAGTGTTCGCAGAAGCCATCGAAGCCTTTGGCGATGATGTGGCGGTGATGCACTTAAAAGACTACCGTGTGCAGGACGGAAAGCTTTTAGCCTGCGGTGCCGGCCTTGGAGAGATGAACTTTGACCGTATTATGAAATTCCTGAAGACAAAGAAGCCGTACATTTACGCAACGCTGGAGAACACCACGCCTGAGGACGCGGTGCAGTGCAGAGAATTTCTGGAGAAAGAATACGAGAAGGCGTAAGAAACCGGATAAAGAACTGAATGAGTTGGAGCGGGTATCCCCCGCTCCATTTTCAGATTCTGATAGTTGACATACTCGGACAGCTGATATAACACTATACCGGCCAGTCGCCCAATACCCTTTCTTTTGTAAAATGTGCCGCCTCTTCCTCAGTCAGCTGTGAGGAGAAATCTGCACGTCTTTCAGGAGCGGCTCCCGGCCCAAAACACTCAAACTCGGCATAGCGTATCGTCTCGTGGGGCTTATTCCAGTCCTGCCAGCCCTCCGGTTTGATATGCGCACCCAGTTCACAGTGCAGCAGGACGGTCTGGGCATACTGCCGCCAGGGGCGTCCCAGGTAGACGGTTTCCGCGGGGCAGTCGGAGGTGAAGCGGCAGTGGTCAAGAATATAGCCGTACTCCTGTTTGCCATAGGTAGAGGCGGCGGTCACGTAGCCGTAGCAGCGATCCGCTGCCTCCCTCGGATTGTCAATGGGAGTATCCCCGTAGCGGTTTTTGGTAAAAAACTCGCAGTTTTCAAAATAGGCGGTGGCGGAGCCGAACACAAAATCCACATCTCCCTGAATATAGCAATTCTGATAATACTGTCTTCCGATGATACGGGGAGCAAATTCCTTTGGCCCAACGAAACCGCCCGCCTTCATTTCCTGCTCCGGAAGGGCACCGGTAAAGAGAGTATCCTGGCTCCCAAGCAGACGGCAATTGTATAAAGCACAGCGGTCCCCGTCCATGTACAGTGCCAGTGCCTGGCCAACCACAGAGCCGCAGCCGGCGTCATTTTGAATCGTCAGATCCCTGGCGGTAAAATCATGGGTATCCACCAGCATGCTGTAGCTTCGGAAGGTGCCGCGTTTGCGCCCGTCCGGATGCATTTCAAGAGCATAATGTCCGTAAACAATGACAGTAGTGTCAGCGGCTGCCCCCTGCAATGTGACAAAGGGCTTTTGTACGGTCAGCCGTTCCCGGTAGGTGCCGGGAGCGATGTATATGGTCACTTGTTCGGCATTGTCAGCGGGAATGCTGTCGATGGCCTGCTGGATGGTGGGATAACAGGGGGATTTTGAGGGATCATTGACATAGATGGATTTACACATAAGATGTTTCCTTTCTGTATTCTCTTGGTGTGCAGCCAAAACACTGCCGGAACAATCTGTTAAAGTAAGATATATTCTGAAAACCGTTCTCCAGCGCGATATCCGCTATGAGCGCGTCGGTTTCTCTGAGAGCTGAGGCTGCCATGGACAGACGGTAGCGGTTCAGATACTCAATGCAGGTGGTGCCGGTATATTTGCGAAAAAAGTGCATGAAATGCGTTTCACTGAAATGGCAGATCGCGGCAAGTTCCTGTATGGACAGATTTTCTCTGTAATTATCCTGTATATAGGTCAGGGCTTTTTTGATTTTCTCTTCCGCATGCAGATCGGCTCTGGCGCTGACAGGCTTTTCGATACATCCGAAGGTATACAGATCCGAGATGAGTGCGGTCAGAAGCGCTTTGACACGCAGCTCGTAGGCCGTCCCTTCCTCCTGAAACAGGCGGCATGCTTTCAGAAAACGCTCCTTCATCTCGAGATAGCCGGGATGATCGGGGCGCATCAGGGGTGTAAAGCGGCATTTCCCGTTCAGAATGGGATTCAGATATTTGACAGTACAGATGTCCGGGGTCAGGCTACCAAGGTAGCTTAGGTGAAATAACAGGCTGTGCGATGTCATGGCGTGTCCGGGCCTTTCCACAGCACCGTGCAGCACCTGGGGAGAAATAAAGATCAGGTCGCCCTTTTGTACGGGGCAGGGTTCAAAGTTAATGGTGTAATCCGCGCAGCCCTCCTCAATGTAGGTGATCTCCACTTCTTCATGCCAGTGGAGCGTCAGGCTGCGGAAGTGATCCGGCATGCGGCAGCAATAATAACTCACAGGAAGCAGAGTATCCCCGTGAGTAGTTTTTTCCCGATAGTCAGATAATTGCATTTCCATTGGAGGCGCTCCTTCGCAGGATTGTGTTAGTATTCCGTGTTATTTTACAAGAATTTACTGATTTATTATAGTGGTGTTAGTCCGTAAACGGGTCGTTTTGGCCAAAGTTCTATATTCAGGGCATACTATACTGGTATTTCTGAAAGCCAGATATTAGGCCACCGACCCAAATCCGGACTAACACCATTATAGTATATTATCAGCATAAAGGCAATCCTTTTAACAAAATGAACTTCAGATACAGCATAAAGCTGTTCCTTTGCGGAAAAGACAGAATTCAAATCATCACATCAGGAGGGTCAGGCTATGCCAAAGTGGTTAAAGGACGCGGTATTTTATGAGATTTATCCTCAGTCATTTTATGACACTAACGAGGACGGTATCGGTGATTTCAACGGGATCATCGAAAAACTGGATTATATCAGGGGGCTGGGCTGCAATGCCCTGTGGATCAATCCCTGCTTTGACTCGCCGTTTAAGGATGCGGGTTATGATGTGAGGGATTACAAAAAGGCTGCTCCCAGATATGGTACGAACACAGATCTGTATCGCCTCTTCGGGGAGGCACATAACAGGGGGATGCATGTATTGCTGGACCTGGTGCCGGGGCATACCTCGGAAGAGCATCCCTGGTTTCAGGAGAGTAAGAAAGCGGAGCAAAATGAGTACTCCAACCGTTATGTCTGGACACGTCAGGCCTTTGAGGCCATGAAGGGCTTTCCGTATATCGGAGGGGAGAGCGAGAGGTCCGGCGTCTATATGCTGAATTTCTTTAAGAGCCAGCCGGCTCTGAATTATGGTTTTGGGGAATGCAGGGAAGGATGGCAGCTTCCTGCGGATCATCCGGACTGTATTGCCACGAGAGAGGCCATGAAGGATGTGATGCGCTTCTGGCTGGATCACGGCTGCGATGGGTTTCGCGTGGATATGGCGGATTCTCTTGTCAAAAACGATGATGAAGATAAGTCTGCTACCTGTGCGATCTGGAGAAATGTGCGGGAAATGCTGGATGAGGAATACCCACAGGCCGCCATGGTCTCTGAGTGGAATAATCCGAAAAGAGCCCTAAGCGCGGCCGGCTTCCACATGGATTTTTATCTGAACTGGGGCGGAAACGGGTACAGTACGCTGATGCGGGATTATGAGTCAGGGGAGGATCACAGCTTTTTCAAAAAGGACGGGAAAGGGGATATCACCCGCTTCCTGAAGGAATATCTGCCACGTTACGATGCTGTAAAGGACGACGGTTATTATTGCCTGCTGACCTGCAATCACGATACCCTGCGTCCCAAATACAATCTGGATGATCAGGAGCTGAAAATCGCATACGCCTTTCTTTTCACAATGCCGGGAGTTACCTTTCTCTATTACGGCGATGCGATCGGAATGCGATATAGTAATGTACACACAAAAGAAGGCGGGTATCAGCGTACAGGTTCGCGCACCCCAATGCAGTGGAGCGGGGAGAAAAACGCCGGTTTTTCCAAATGCCCCGCCGACACGCTTTATCTGCCTGTGGATTCAGCGCCGGACGCTCCGAATGTGGCGGCGCAGGAAGCGGATGAGACTTCGCTTCTGAATACCGTAAAAGCCCTGCTTCGCTTAAGACACGAGGAGGAGGACCTGCAGGCGGACGCTGCGTTTGAGGTGGTATATGCCGGAAGCGGGAAGCTCCCCTTTGTGTACCGCAGGGGCAATATCCTGATTGCTTTGAATCCCTCCGCGGAGACAGTGAGCGCCCCGGTGGACGCCGGAGATCATAAGAAGCTTCGTTTCCTGATCGGCAGCGGAAAGGCGGAAGATGGGAAAGTGATTCTTGGCCCTCAGTCCTTCCTGGTATTGAAATCCTGAATAATCCTTATCAGATTGCCTCCTGCCAGACGGGAGGCAATTTGTGACTCCTGATTTACAGGGAGATGATTCAGATGACTTTGAAATGCCCGGTGCCGGCATGTATTTATGCATCCTTTACAGAAAGGTAATAAATTGTTCACGGTTCCTTCATTTCCGGCAAATAATCTTGTTGTTGAAGTAATTCGGGAAAAGTGATAAAATGAACAGGACTGGCGAACTGGCAGAATTATTTTAGTGCAGGAAAATCCGGGGGAGATGCCGGAAAGAGGACCTGCACTTTCCACAGGTTTTATTTCAGAACAGATTTATATATATCAAGGAGTATCCCGGAATGAAAGTAATTGATAAAGTATTTGGTACACACAGTGAACGCGAGCTGAAGCGTATCATGCCCATAGTGGATAAGATTGAGTCCCTGCGGGACAGCATGATGCAGCTTTCCGACGAGGAACTTAAGGCCAAAACGGTTGAATACAAAAAGCGCCTTCAGGAGGGAAAAACGCTGGATGACCTCCTGCCGGAGGCCTATGCCACGGTGCGCGAGGCGGCCAGGAGAACTCTGAATATGGAGCACTATCGGGTACAGCTCATTGGCGGCATTATTCTGCACCAGGGCCGTATTGCGGAGATGAAAACCGGTGAAGGCAAAACCCTGGTGTCCACTTTGCCGGCTTACCTGAACGCTTTGGAAGGAAAAGGGGTTCATATTGTCACGGTCAACGATTATCTGGCCAATCGCGATGCGGAGTGGATGGGAACCGTGCATCGTTTCCTGGGGCTGACTGTGGGCTGCGTGCTCAACAGTATGAAGCCGGAGGAGCGTAGAGAGCAGTACAACTGCGATATCACCTATGTGACCAATAATGAGCTGGGCTTTGATTACCTGCGGGATAATATGGTGATTTACAAGGAGCAGCTGGTGCTGCGCGGACTTCACTACGCTATCATCGATGAGGTGGACTCGGTGCTGATCGATGAAGCCCGCACACCGCTGATTATTTCCGGCCAGAGCGGCAAATCCACCAAGCTTTATGAGGCCTGTGATATTCTGGCCCGCCAGATGGTCCGCGGCAAGGACGTGGAAGCGTTGTCCAAGATGGATGCCATCATGGGCGTTGAGCAGGAGGAATCCGGTGATTTTGTGGTCAATGAAAAGGACAAAATCGTCAACCTGACTGCCCAGGGCGTGGAAAAGGTAGAGAAGTTTTTTAAGATCGACAATTTCGCGGACGCGGAGAATCTGGAGATTCAGCACAATATCATTCTGGCTCTGCGCGCTCACAATCTGATGTTCCGCGACCAGGATTATGTGGTCAAGGACGACCAGGTGCTGATTGTGGATGAGTTTACCGGCCGTATTATGCCGGGGCACCGCTATTCTGACGGTTTGCATCAGGCGATTGAGGCCAAAGAGGGCGTGAAGGTGAAGCGGGAGTCCAAGACCCTGGCCACCATCACTTTCCAGAATTTCTTCAATAAATTTGAGAAGAAGGCCGGCATGACCGGTACCGCGCTGACAGAGGAGAAGGAATTCCGTGAGATCTACGGCATGGACGTCATAGAGATTCCCACCAATAAGCCGGTGATCCGCGTGGATAAGCAGGACAGCGTATATAAGACAAAGAAGGAAAAGCTTCACGCCATTGTTGGAGCGGTGAAGGAAGCTTATGAAAGGCAGCAGCCCGTGCTGGTCGGCACGATCACCATCGAGTCCAGTGAGGAGATCAGTAAGCTTTTGCGCAAGGAGGGAATCCCTCATGAGGTGCTGAACGCCAAGTTCCATGAAAGAGAGGCGGAGATTGTCTCTTTAGCGGGTCTGCACGGGGCAGTGACTATCGCCACCAACATGGCCGGCCGTGGTACGGATATCAAGCTGGATGATATCGCCAGACAGGCAGGCGGCCTGCGAATTGTGGGCACAGAGCGTCATGAGTCCAGACGAATTGACAATCAGCTGCGTGGACGAAGCGGCCGTCAGGGAGATCCGGGAGAGTCCCAGTTCTTTATTTCACTGGAGGACGACCTGATGCGCCTGTTCGGCTCGGAGAAGCTGATCGGTGTGTTCAATGGTCTGGGCATTCCGGAAAATCAGGAAATCGAGCACAAATCCCTGACGAAGGCTATTGAGGGCGCTCAGAAGAAGATTGAGGGCAACAACTTTGGCGTGCGTAAGAATCTGCTGGAGTATGACCAGGTGATGAATGAGCAGCGCGAGGTCATATACGAGGAACGCCGCAGGGTTCTGGACGGCGAGAGCATGAGAGACTCCATCATTAAGATGGTGCAGGATATCGTGGACGGCGCCGTAGATACCGTGGTGAGAGATGAGGCGGATCCGGAGGAATGGGATCTGAATGAACTCAATTCCATTCTGCTTCCCACCATTCCGCTGCAGCCGCTGACAAAAGAGCAGGTTGCGGATCTGAATAAAGGCAGCTTAAAGCAGCAGCTGAAAGAAGAGGCTGTAAAGCTGTACGAAGCCAAGGAGGCGGAATTCCCGGAGGCGGAGACCATGCGTGAAATTGAGCGTGTGATTCTGTTAAAGTGCGTTGACCGCAAGTGGATGGATCACATTGACGATATGGATCAGCTTCGTCAGGGAATAGGACTTGCGGCCTATGGGCAGAAGGATCCGCTGGTTGAGTACAAGATGAGCGGTTATGACCTGTTTGAGGAAATGACCAATAATATCAGAGAGGAAACAGTCCGTGTTCTGTATCGCGTGAAGCTGGAACAGAAGGTGGAACGTGAGCAGGTGGCGAAGGTCACCGGCACCAATAAGGACGAAACCGCGGTCAGAAAGCCGATCAGGAAGGAAGCCAAAAAGATTTATCCCAATGATCCCTGTCCCTGCGGTTCCGGCAAGAAATACAAACAGTGCTGCGGCCGGCTGAAGTGAGAGAACTGATTTTACAGTTGATATAACCGAAGGCGATTGAAGTGAAGAGCAATGTCAGATGATACCATGATGATTGCAGGAGGAGAGGCAGCAGACGCGGTTGATCGGCATGAAAAAGAATGAGGATGAATTGAGGATTTGATATGGTAGAACTGGAACAGGCCAGACAAAAATTGCAGACATACGAGGAGCCGTTAAAGGAGGTGCGCGATTCTCTGGGCCTGGAGAGTAAGCAGAAGCGGATTGAAGAGCTGGAAATGGAAATGGCGGCTCCTAATTTCTGGGACGACCCGGACTACTCCAATAAGCGCATGAAGGAACTGAAAAACTTAAAGGATACTGTCAGTCTGGTGAACGGCCTCGCTGCTCAGATGGAGGATATCTACACACTGATTGAGATGGGAAATGAGGAAGAGGACGAGAGTCTGATCCCGGAAGTGACAGCGGAGATGGAGGACTTTATCAATCAGCTGGAGGATCTGCGTATCAGCACTCTTTTATCCGGTGAATATGATAAAAATAACGCCATTCTCAAGCTGAACGCCGGAGCCGGAGGCACGGAGAGCTGCGACTGGGCGGGGATGCTTTACCGCATGTACACCCGCTGGGCGGAGCGCAGGGGTTTTGAGATTCAGGTGCTGGATTATCTGGATGGAGATGAGGCGGGGATTAAATCTGTGACCTGGCAGGTCAATGGAGAGAATGCCTACGGATATCTGAAGTCGGAGAAAGGGGTACACCGGCTGGTTCGCATTTCTCCCTTTAACGCGCAGGGAAAGCGTCAGACCTCTTTTGTATCCTTAGATGTGATGCCGGAACTGAATGATGATATTGAGATTGATATCAATCCGGAGGATCTGAAGATTGATACCTATCGCAGCAGCGGAGCCGGCGGCCAGCACATCAATAAGACATCCTCCGCGGTTCGCATCACCCATATTCCCACCGGGATTGTGGTAGCCTGTCAGGAGGAGCGGAGCCAATTTCAAAATAAAGACAAGGCCATGCAGATGCTGAAATCCAAGCTGTATATGCTGCAGCAGGAAACCAACGCGGAGAAGCTTTCCGATATCCGCGGAGAGATCAAGGAGATCGGATGGGGCAGTCAGATTCGTTCCTATGTGCTGCAGCCTTATACGATGGTCAAGGATCACCGCACCAATCTGGAGACCGGCAACGTGGATGCTGTACTGGATGGAGAGCTGGATCCCTTTATTAACGCTTATTTAAAGCAGCAGAGTCTTGAAACGGGAGCATAAGGAGATATGATTTCGCCCGGCAGCCGGTCTGATTGGGACCGATTGCCGGGCGGATGAAATGTTCGGCTGATTGTTGATTGCGCTATTGCGCAGTTGATTTGCTCTTTACCAGATTCAGATAAAACTCTACATTGGTACAGCCCATATAGGGCAGCAAATACAGAAAGCCTATCCCCAGGGTGACGACGGAGAGCAGAGACCAGGGAATAAAGCTGAGCTGCAGGCCCAGCAGACGAAGTCGATTTCCCTTCATCAGCTGCGAGGATCTTTTGTAGGCCTGAGTAACCGTCAGATCAGGAAAATCCACAAGAACACGTGTCGTCTGGGAGTAGGTCAGAGAAATCCAGGCGGCATACAGGACATAAGCCAGAGTCAGTACGATGACAAACACAAGCAGAGCAGCCGTCACAGCAGCGGGCAGGCTGATATCCGGCAGGTAGTCGATGTCTCCGTACAGATACAGCATCAGCGTATCCACATCGCTCCCGGCCAGGAAGAAGACTGAGGCGATAAATATTCCGATAAAGTAAATGATCGTTCCGGGCAGCATATAGAGGATCTGCATCAGGTAATTGCCCAGGAATCTGATGGGGTGATTTTTGAAGGCGTAAAGAAAATCTGCCACTCCGGCGTTGCTGCCCTGGCCGCAGCACAGCTTGAAATAAAAGCTGACAAGCCCAACCTCAAGCCAGATATTGAGCAGACTGATAACCAGCGACAGAAAGATGACCGAATCACTGTAATTGGAACCCAGGGAGATGCTGGAGATGAGGAACATGATCAGCCGCATTGTGATTGCCGCAAACCAGTGGCCTCGCAGGGAATTTTTGGCAGCGATTTTTAATTCCGCGTTTGTATGACACATATGTGCTCCTTTTTAATATAAAAAATAGTGCTTCAGCGGTTTTGGCCCGCATTCTTTGCGGTTATTATAGCATGACGCATTTCAAAACACAATGCGGGCGCAATGTAAGTTTTTCTAAAAATTTTGTGATACAGGGGTAATGATATGATGGGACCATTGAAAGTAGATGTCAAGATCAACAGCGGGGATTTATACGATTATATGCTGCGCCATGCTTATCATGGTGCTCAGGGGCTTTTGGGAAGCTGCGTGGGAGCGCTGGCAATCCTGATTTTTCTGAGCAATCATCAGTGGATTTATCTGATTGCGGGCGTGGTGATGCTGGGGTATCTTCCGTGGACTCTTTTTTTAAAAAGCAAACAGCAGGCGCTCAATACTCCGGCCTTCCGGGAAGTACTTCACTATGAGTTCAATGAGGAGGGCATTTCGGTCAGTCAGGGGGAAACCACAGAGAGCATGAACTGGAAGGACATGTATCGGGCTGTGTCCACGAGACGCAGTATCATTATTTATACTACCCGGGTGAATGCCTGTATTTTCCCGCGCAGGGAATTAAAGGAACAGGAAATGGATGTGATTCAGTTTATCTGCACGCACATGGACCCCAAAAAGGTAAGGATCAGAAACTGAGGAAACGCTGCAATTCTTCATGATGAATTCCTTATGATACTGATATGAGGAGGATGAATGAAAAAAATCACAGAGACATTTTCGCCAGAGGAAACCTTTGCCCTGGGGGAAAAGATGGGGCGCGAGGCTGAACCGGGAAGCCTGATTACTCTGGTGGGGGATCTTGGTGTAGGCAAGACTGTGTTCACGCAGGGAGTGGCCGCGGGTCTGGGGATCACAGAGCCGGTATCCAGTCCTACATTCACCATTCTGCAGGTCTACGAGGAGGGCCGTCTGCCCTTTTATCACTTTGACGTGTATCGAATCGGGGATCCTGAGGAGATGGAGGAGATCGGCTATGAGGATTATTTTTACGGAGAAGGACTGTGCATGGTGGAGTGGGCGAATCTGATAGAGGAGCTGCTGCCCGCGGACTGCACACGGATTACCATACAAAAGGATCCGAACCGGGGCTTTGACTATCGGAGAATTATTGTGGAAAGGGGAACAGATTGAGTGAACAGCGGCGGACAAAAAGCTGTTTTCACTTATTTCCTGTCTGGAATAATAATATAGAAATGAAAATATTGGCAATTGACAGCTCCGGGCTGGTGGCGACGGTGGCCCTCCTGGAGGATGAGGATCTGATCGCGGAGTATACCGTCCATTATAAAAAAACACATTCCCAGACGCTGCTTCCCATGCTGGATCAAATCAAGAGCATGACGGAACTGGATTTAAAAACCGTTGACGCCATTGCTGTGGCCAGCGGCCCCGGTTCCTTTACCGGCCTGCGCATCGGCTCGGCAACCGCCAAGGGATTGGCACAGGGGCTGAATAAGCCTGTCATTGAAGTGCCCACACTGGAAGGCCTGGCCTGGCAGATGTATGGCTGTTCCGCCCTGATCTGCCCTCTGATGGATGCCAGGAGGGATCAGGTTTATACAGGGATATATGCCTTTGTACCGGCCAGACAAAGCGATGATAAGACTGAGAAAAAGGCAGCCCCCGGGGACGGCGTGAGTCAGGATTATGAAATGAAGTGCCTGATGGAGGGAACCTGCTGTCTGCTGCCGCAGGTGGTAAGAAAGCTGAACGAGATGGGAGAAGCTGTAGTACTCCTGGGGGACGGCGCGCAGGTGTATCGTGAGAAACTGAAAGAGACACTGACCGTGCCCTATACCTTTGCTCCGGCGCATCGGCGGCTTCAGAGCGCCGCTGCTGTGGGAGCGCTGGCGCTGCGATATGCCGCCCAAGGGAAAATGGTATCCTGCTATGAACACAAGCCGGAGTATTTTCGCCTGAGTCAGGCGGAGCGGGAGCGGCAGGAGGCATTGCATCATGGCACTTGAGATTCGCCCGATGGAAGCGGCAGATGTGCCTGCCGTGGCTGCCATTGAGTCTGCGGTTTTTTCCGAGCCCTGGAGCGGGAAATCCTTTCTGGAAATGTTAGAGCGGGAGGACACCCTGTATCTGACAGCTGTGTCAGAAGGAAAAATCGCAGGAATGTGCGGCCTTCTCATCGGCCCTTACGAGGCGGAGCTCTTTAACGTGGCTGTGGCTCCCGACCTCCAGGGAAAGGGCATCGCCGGAAGAATGCTCCCAGAGCTTCTGCGCCGCGGCTTTGAGAGAGGGGTCAGAGAGTTTACACTGGAAGTGCGCGCCTCCAACCGGGTCGCAATCCATTTGTATGAAAAAAACGGCTTCGTCGCCGAGGGAGTGAGACCCCATTTTTATTTAAACCCGGAGGAGGACGCCCTGATCATGTGGAATCGGGGATGAACTGACTTTACGCGATTTTATGAAAAAATTGCGGCTGAGCAGGTGCTGTGATTTCATATAAACGAAAGCGAAGATGAACGATGAGTTTTGAGCCGTGTTTATATGAAATCACAGCACCGGAAACATTGCTGAAAAAATGAGAGAGATAATTTTATGCTGGATATTTGTCTGCTGGGAACCGGCGGAATGATGCCTCTGCCCTACAGGTGGCTGACTTCCATGATGGCCCGCTATAATGGAAAAAGTATCATGATCGACTGCGGTGAAGGAACCCAGATCGCCTTAAAGGAGAAAGGATGGAGTCCCAAGCCCATAGATATTCTGTGTTTCACCCATTATCACGCCGACCACATCAGCGGGCTGCCGGGGCTTTTGCTGACCATGGGCAATGCGGAGCGTACGGAACCCCTTTTGATGATTGGCCCCAAAGGACTGGAACGCACAGTGAACGCGCTGCGCATCATTGCGCCGGAACTGCCCTTCGAGATACAGTTCCGGGAGCTGAATGAGCCGGAGGAGGTCCTGGATTTCGGAGATTTTGCGATCACCGCGTTTCGGGTAAAGCACAATGTGATCTGCTATGGTTACTCTCTGGAAATCAAACGCCAGGGAAAATTTGACGTGGAGCGGGTGCTGGCTGCCGGAATTCCGCAGAAATACTGGTCCAAACTGCAAAAGGGAAATGTGATTGAGGCTGATGGGGTAACCTATACTCCGGATATGGTGCTGGGACCGCCGCGAAAGGGACTGAAGGTGACCTATTGTACGGATACCCGTCCTCTGAAGTCCATCTCGGAACATGCCGCAGGGAGCGACCTGTTTATCTGTGAGGGCATGTACGGGGAACCGGACAAGCTGGCCAAGGCGAAGGAGTATAAGCATATGACCTTCTATGAGGCAGCGAAGCTGGCCAGGGAGGCTGAGGTGAAGGAAATGTGGCTGACCCATTACAGTCCGTCTCTGATGAGACCGGAGGAATATATGGACGGGGTGCGCAAAATCTTTCCCAACGCCATTGCTGCCAGGGATGGAAGGACAGCGGAGTTGAATTTTGAAGAGTAGACCGCAGTGGGATCCGGAAGGTTTCGCAGCGGATGAGGCTCATGCCTGTGTGGGCGAACCGGAAACAGGAATGATTGAGCAGCGAGGATAAATATGCAGCAAGAAGAAAAAGACATTCTGATATTGGCAATTGAGAGCTCCTGTGACGAGACCGCCGCTTCCGTGGTCAGAAACGGCAGGGAGATATTGAGCAATGTCATTGCTTCCCAGATTGATCTGCACACTCTGTATGGAGGAGTGGTGCCGGAGATCGCTTCCCGGAAGCATATTGAGAAGATCAATCAGGTCATCGGCCAGGCAGTCAGCCAGGCAGGTGTGACTCTGCGGGATGTGGATGCCATTGCCGTGACCTATGGACCGGGACTGGTGGGAGCTCTTCTGGTGGGCGTTTCCGCAGCCAAGGCTCTTGCCTTTGCGCTGGACAAGCCTCTGGTAGGGGTTCATCACATTGAGGGGCATATCTGTGCCAACTATCTGCAATATCCTGATCTGGAGCCGCCCTTTATGAGCCTGGTGGTCAGCGGGGGTCATTCTCATCTGGTGATTGTCAGAGATTATGGGGAGTATGAGGCCATTGGCCGTACCAGGGACGATGCGGCAGGCGAGGCCTTTGATAAGGTGGCCCGGGCCATTGGGCTGGGATACCCCGGCGGCCCCAAGATTGATAAACTGGTGGCAAAGGAGGGAAATCCCGACGCCATTGCTTTCCCCAGGGCCAGTGTGGGCGGCAGCGTTTATGATTTCAGCTTCAGCGGTCTGAAATCCGCAGTACTGAATTATTTAAATGAATACAGTATGAAGGGGATTGAAGTCAACCGGGCGGATGTGGCGGCTTCTTTTCAGAAAGCGGTGACAGATGTGCTGGTGGCGCACGGCATACAGGGAGCGAAGGACTACGGCTTTCATAAGCTGGCACTGGCGGGAGGCGTGGCCTCCAACACTGCCCTGCGCAAGGCCATGAAGGAAGCCTGTGAAAGAGAAGGCATCGAATTTTATTATCCGGCGCCGATTTTGTGTACCGACAATGCGGCTATGATCGGCTCCGCCGGTTATTATGAATTTCAGAAGGGCGTCCGGTCAGGGTGGGATCTGAACGCGGTGCCAAATCTGAAGCTGGGGGAGCGGTGATGAATGACCGGAAGCAGATTGCCATTGTGCTGGCGGCAGGAAAAGGAAAGCGAATGGGAACGCAGACTGCCAAGCAGTTTTTGCCGCTGCGGGACAGGCCGATTCTTTATTATTCTCTGAGAGTGTTTCAGGACAGCTTCATAGATGATGTAATTCTGGTCACGGGGGAAGATGAGATTGCTTACTGCCGTCAGGAGATTGCGGAAAAATACGGGCTTTCCAAAGTGCGGGCTATCGTGCCCGGCGGGAGAGAGCGGTATCACTCGGTATATGAAGGATTAAAGGAAGTTCGCAAACTGACGGATCATACAGCCGCGGTTTACATCCACGACGGCACCCGCCCGTTCATCACGGAAAACATTCTGCTGCGTCTGAAAGAGAGCGTGGAGCAGTACGGCTCCGCTGTGGCTGCCATGCCGGTGAAGGATACCATTAAGCTTGCTGACCAGGACGGTTTTGTGACAGCCACTCCCGACAGAACAAAGACCTGGCAGGTGCAGACGCCCCAGTGCTTTGATTTTGACTGGATTTATCCGGCTTACAGGCGGCTGATCGAGGAAGAGGAGCCGCTGCTTGCGAAGGGGGTCCACATTACGGATGACGCTATGGCGGCAGAGATGTACGGCGGCGGGAAGGTTCATCTGGTGGAGGCGGACTACAGGAATATCAAGATCACCACGCCGGAGGATATGGCTGTAGCGGAAAGGTTTTTGCAGGATATTTTCTGAGTTCGGATTTCAATAAAAAAAGAGCCCCGGCAGGAACGCTGCCTGCCGGAAGGGCTCTTTTCTTTTTGTACGGGAAAAGGATCATTGCCTTTGGCGGGATCATGTTTATTATAAATGGTAACCGATTAAATGCTTTGGAGAGAATTCATTGAAAAGCGATTCTTCTGTTTTCTTCATATATATAACAACCCGGTTCCCGGAAAAATGCAGCTGGAAATGTACGCTGCCCACGCTGGTATCACAGATATGGCAGCGGATGTACAGGCAGTCGCTGCCAACCCAGGCGCCGCTGGAGGCCGCACACATCTGATAAATGGGGAAGGTGATCTCCTGGCAGTCACCAAAGCCAAAGGGAATTTCCCAGGTATCTCCGTCAATTCTGAAATACAGACAGCCTCCGAATTCATCGAAGGATACGGACATTTTTCTGACGCCGAGGCTGTTTTCTTCTATTTCGTAGATTTTCCCGTTGACCTGGTGCTGCATGGAAGCCTGGTACGCCCCGGCCACGGGATCGATGGCAAGAGAGGCGGTTAATGCTGCCAGGGAGGCCTGGGCGGCGCTCGCATCAGGGCAATCTTTCCGGATGTCCGCAAGCTTATCTAATATTTCCTCATAAAAGGCATTATAAATAAACTGGTTTCCTCCGCTGTAGCCCTGGGTGTCCGCGGTGGTGACGCAGACCAGATCCGCCTGGGGCTGCATGATCAGAAGCTGCCCTCCCATGCCATAGCAGACATTTCCGCCCCGCTCTGTTCTCCAGAACTGCATGCCGTAGCCGCAGGCTTCGCTGGGCAGAGGCGCTTTCATGACGGCGGGAGAGATAAAGGACAGTGCATGGTTGATATATGTCTCGGAAATCCTTTTCTCACCGAAGATGGTTCCTTTGCAGGAGAGAAAATATCCGATTTTCATCAGATCCATGGGGGTGCACATCAGCCCGCTTCCGCCCATGGATACGCCATTGGGGTCTGTCAGCATATAGCTGTCTTTGCTCAGATCCAGGCCGTGGAACACCGTGCTTTTCATAAAATCCCAGAAGGGTACGCCGGACAGTTTCTCCACCAGGGCGCAGAGCACATGGGGGGAACTGGTGTCATAGTGAAAGACGGTTCCCGGCGGATGATCGGGCATGGCGATAAAAAAGCTCTCCACCCAGTCGTCGGTGAGCCCCAGCTTGTAGGTGGTCTGGCTGTAGCAGGTTCGCATTTCCAGCATATTCTGCAATGTCATTTCCGCAAGATAAGGATGGATATTGGCGGGGCATTTCTCAGGGAACAGATCCACGATTTTGTCATCTGCATGGAGCTCTCCGTGGGTGATCAGATATCCGATGGCCAGTGACACCATGCTCTTGCTGATGGAAAACATCCGGTGCAGCTTTTCCTTATGATAGGGCCTGTAATAGCCCTCGTAGACCAGCTTCCCGTGACGCATCAGCAGGATGCTGTGCATGGGGATCTGATTCCTTTGCAGGCGCAGGATCATATTTTCAATCTGTTCTGAGCCGATTCCCTCAGATTCGGGGGAAGCGACGGGAATTTCAAACATAGGCACCTCCTGAAATATTAATAGCATACCTGTGGTTCACTATAACAATTTTGACAACGCATTACAAGAAGTTTGGAGAAAACATTTTGTATTGCAAAACTCATTTCCCGCTAAAAATACAGTGTAAATATGCAAAAGGGCGGTATATAGACCGAATCCTTAAAAGAATTATGGTAAAATTATGAGGTAATGGACAACACCGGTTGACAATATAGGATTTATTCTATATAATATCCGAGGGGGATCTGAACATTCAGGAACAAAGGGCGGTAAAACAGTTCATAGAGAGATACGGAAGAGAACTTCTTGATATGTGGGAAACACAGCAGTTTACTTATCTTGAACCTGTCGTAAAATAAAGAAAGGCCGGTGTTGTTCATGGCACATAAGATTTTCACAGCAAATGCGAAAGATAATTTAATTCTGGAAGTAGTTTTCTTTGATGGTACAGTCAGGGAATATGATGTCAGGAATATGTTTTCAATATATCCGCGGATGAAAGCTCTGGAGGATCAGAATCTGTTTTCACAGGTACGGGTAGATGCCGGAAATTACGGCATTTCCTGGAATGATGAGATGGATCTGGACGCTGAAACGATATGGGAGGACGGTGTGTTCCTGAGGCGGGAGCGCACTTGCACTATGCTTCAGCTTGCGGCGCATCTGTCTGCTGCCAGAGAAAAGGCAGGCCTGACTCAGAAACAGCTTGCGGAGCTGACTGGAATTTATCAGGCTGATATCAGCAAAATTGAGCGTGGGCTGGGAAATCCGTCTGTTTCAACTCTGAGGCGTCTGGCAGAAGGTTTGGGAATGGAATTGAGGATTGACTTCGAGGTGGTGGAATGATTTCCAGAGGACTTTTGCCCCGTTTTCGACACTTGATGACATCAAAAGAGATGAGAACCCTTGAAAATAAAGGGAATCACCTCTTTCGTGACATTCATATTTTTTAACGTTGTAATCAAATCCTGCGTGGTGACGTGCGTCCCCTGCTCATCCAGTTTTGCTTCCATACGGCGGAGAACCAGCAGGGATGTATCACAGATCAGAAAGAGGGCACGTATTCTGTCCGGCAGGCGGTGGTTGACCGGCCGGCCGCTGAAATTCGTTTTCATGATCCGGAAACAGTCCTCGATCTGATACCTTTTATGCGATATTGCCAGGATATCTTTTACCGGGTCGTCCAGGTTCGTGGCAACGGCATAGTAGCCGTCATATTTTTCTTCCTCTGCGATTTTTGCCTCGTCCAGTTCATATGTGACGGTGGCTTTTTCGCCTGATTTTGTCTTAGCCACCCGTTTCATGAACCTTTTTACATCATTTGGCCCCTTTTTGATTTCCTCCGGGTCGTTGTTCTCCAGCAGCTTCTTTGCCCGCTCTACCTGGCTTCTACGGACTGCCCTCTGGTATTCCATCATTTTCCGTGAAAAAGTAATAAGCATAAATCAAGGCTCTGAGTTCATTTTGAAGTTAAGCAAGTGTCGAAGACCCGAAGACACGTTTGAAATATGTTACACAAAATGCCCAAAAATATTAAGAAAAATTAAGGATTTAATTGCAATTTGCCAAATGTGATGTTATCATGCATAAATGAGGACTTTGCACGGGCAAAAGAGGGAGCTTTTTCACGGGGAAAAGACTCAAATACTTATTTTAAGGAGGGGACTATGAAACGAAGAAAGCAATTTCTCGGGCTTTTGCTCGCAGCGATGATGTTGCCGGGAACCGTTTGTCCCGGGACGACAGCGACGGTAAACGCACAGGAGATTTCTGCCGCTGCGGACAATGAAAACCTGGAAGACGAGTCTGTGAACGGTGAAGACGCCGATACGCAGGACGAAGCCGACACCGGAGAAGTCGATGCTGATCAGATCGGAGAGGCCGGAACGGAAGCCGATGCTGATGCGTCGGGGGAAACCGGCGATGATCAGACCGGAGAGGCCGGAACGGAAACTGATGCTGGCGTATTGGAGGAAACCGGTGACGAGCAGGCAGAGGAAGACGACGCGGATGCCCAGGATGAGGCTGGGAAGGATGCTGACGAAGCTTCTGAAGACGAGGCTCTGACCGAAACGGTTGAGGAGGAAGCAATCACAGTGGCGGCTGAGGCTGAGGAAACCGGGACTGATGAGGATGTGACTACGGCGTCAGTTGATTTCACGGCGGATGGGACTTATGCCGCTGGGAATACGATCGCGGCGAACGCGGTCATTTCAGAGGATTCCGTGATGACAGTTACCGCTGTTGGCGATCTGACTCTGAAATCAGGCTCACCGTCCAATATGGTAGCGGTCAGAGAGGGTACCGACGAGGTGCCTGACAGCAGTGATCTGACGGGATATTATATCACAGGCTCCAGCAATCCGACGCTTGACGATGCGGGAATTCCGACCGGAGGCACAGCCATCATGATTGAGGTTGAGCAGGATTGTGAGGCTACCTTCGTGATGAAAATCAGCGGGAAGGAATTTCATGTAAAGGATAGTGAGGGGAATGAAATAGCAGAAGGGGTGGCGGATGTCACCAAGGCTTACTCCTCCAGCACCTTTGCCTGCGTGACCTGCAGTCTGGAAGC